>DASRES010000015.1 GCA_035651955.1 Acidimicrobiia bacterium | reverse complement strand
TCGAGCGGACGGGACCGCGCCCGCCCGGTCCGGTCGGCGACGGCCCCGGGGCGCCCGTCCGGATCGACCACTCGGCACCACGACTCCCCGAGGCGGTCGACACCTTCGCGACCTGATCAGCCGTCGGAGCGCAGCGCGGCGGCGACCGTGTCGAACGTCGGCGCCATCCGGTCGAGGCCCGCGACAATCACCGCGCGGTACACCGTCGCGGTCCGTGCAACGGCGAGCCGGACGGGGACCACCGCGGTGATGCGCTGCACCGCGGCGAACGCCGCGCTGTCGAGGTACTCGACGCGCGAGATGTCGAGGACGACGACCCGCACGCCTTCGCGCCGTGCGGCCTCCATGATCCGCCCCTCGATCGCGGCGACGTTCGTCAGGTCGATCTCACCCACGACGGTGGCGACGAGCGCGCCGTCGCGCACGTCGAGCTCAAGCTCGTGCAGCGGCAAGCTCATCCAGGTGCTCCGGTTCGCGCGGGTAGCGGAAGACGACCGTCGTGCCGACCGGGTGCCGGTTGACCTGGACGGACGGCACGAGCTTGCGCATCAGGTCCATCCCGCGACCGCCGACGGACCGCGTGCTGTGCTCCTTCCACGTCCCCGTGTCGGTCACGCTGACGAGGACCTCGTCGCCGACGACGGCACCCTCGAGACGGACGAGCTGGTGGAGCTCGTTCGTGTACGCGTGCTGCACGACGTTCATGCACGCCTCGCCGACCGCCATCACGAGCTGCAGCGCGTGCTCCTTCGGAAGCCCGACCATGTCGAGCCACTGGTGGAGCTCGGCCCGCATGGTCGCGAGCTCGCCCGGGGTCGCGTGCAGCTTGCGGAGCAGCATCGTCGGCGAGGACACCGGTGACCGCAGCACGAGGAGGACGACGTCGTCCACGCCGTCGCTGTCGGCGAGCAGCTCGCGGAGCACACCGTCGGCGATGAAGTCGATCGGCAGTCGCGCGCGGTCGCCCACTGCGTGGACGAGCCGGTCGAACCCCTCGTCGAGCGACCGGCGGCGACGCTCGACGAGACCGTCGCTGTAGAGGACGAGGAGCGCACCGGGCGGGAACGGGTGCCTCGCCGACTCTCGGCGCACGTCGGTGCGGCAGCCGAGCGGCCAGAACCGGCTGGCCTCCAACAGCTGCGACGAGCCGTCCGGCATGACGCACAGCGGCGGCGGATGACCGGCGCAGCAGTAGTCGACCCAGTCGTGCTCGAGGTCGACGACCGCGTACGCCACGGTCGTCGACGTCGCGGCCGGGATGTTCGCGGCGAACTCGTCGAGGCAGTCGATGGCGGCGGCCGGCGTGTCCGAGCGCAGCGCGCACGCGCCGAGCGCGCTCCGCAGCTGTCCCATGACGGTCGCGGCTTCGAGGCCGCGGCCGACGGCGTCACCGACCGCCACGCCGATGCGTCGCTCGGCGAGGGGGATCGTGTCGTGCCAGTCACCACCGACCGACAGCGCCGACTCCGCGGGGAGGTAGCGAGCGGTGTGACCGGCACCCTCGACGAGGGCCGGCGGCCCGAGGAGGCTCGTCTGGAGTGCGGCGGCGACCGACTGCTCGAACTCGAACAGGAGCGCGCGCTCGAGCGCGACCGAGATCTCCGCGGCGACGTGCTCGAAGTGCGCGCGCTGGCGGCGCCCGAACGTCTGCGGATCCGCGAACCCGATGACCCACACCCCGATCGCGTGGCGCTCGCCGACGATCGGGATCATCGCGAGGGAGGCGACCGGCACCGGCGCGAGCACGCGCGCGGCGCGTCCGTGCCGGCGCGCGAACTCGTCGAAGCGCGGCCAGTACGAGGCCACCTGGGACTGCAGCACGTGCGCGGCGGGATCCTCGCCGTGCAGCGAGAAGACGGCGTGGTCGCCGTGGACGTGCTCGGGGAGCGAGTCCCCGACGTACTCGAAGCTGTCGCGTTCGCCGCGCACGGCGAAGCGCACGACCGACGCGCCGAACAGGCGGGCCGTCTGCCGCACGACGGTGTCACCGACATCGCGTGGCGTCCGGGCGTGGAGCAGGGCTGCCGCGACGGTGATCTCCTCGGGCACGCCGTTGCCGGCGTCGTCGACCGGCGGGGCCCGGCGGCCGACGGCGGCGCGGCCGAGCGCGGCAGTGATCGCGGCGCCGATCGCGCCCGACGCGACCGCCAGGGCTGCCGATCGCCACCGCGACATCGTCGTGTCCCCCTCGCCGGCAATCCGCGCGCGCACCCGAGACCGGCAGTCGGGCGTCCCCGAGGACCTTTCCCTGCCCGGACGCCGCCGACACGTCCCTCGCCCGGTGGGCGCCCGTCAGGGCCGGAACACGACCTTGATCGCGTGCGCCCCACCCCGGTCGATGGCCGTCTCGACGGCGTCGCGGTACTGCTCGAGCCCGAATTCGTGCGTGACGACGACGTCGTCGGGGAGCAGGCCCGCGGCCAGCACGTCGAGCGCCCGATCCACCGAGTGGCGGTCCGCACCTCCGGCGAGGCCGGGCGCGCTGCCGGCGTCGACGGTGTGGTCGATCGAACCGACCAGCGCCGCCTCCTTGTACCAGACCGGGGTGAGGTCGACCTCGCTGACGCCGGCCGCGCCGAGCAGGAGGACGGTCCCCCGGTGCGCGACCGCCCGGAGCGACTCCGTCACCGAGGTCGGTGCGCCGACCGCCTCGACGACGTAGGGGAACCCGCCCATCAGCATGAGATCCGCCTTGCGCCCCACGACGCGCGCGCCGCTGATGCGCGCGAGCTCCTCGAAGTGCGCGCTCCCGGGCTCGCTCGTGACGACGTGCGTGGCGCCGCACGCGCGCGCTGCCGCCGCCTGGTGCTCGTGGCGCGCGAGGACGGTGACGGGGCAACCGGGGAACAGCCCGCGCAGCGCAGCGAGCGTCGCGAGGCCGATGATGCCCGCACCGACGACGAGCACCGGGTCGCCGTCGCGCGGCGGCGCGTGCAGGATGCCGTGGCACGCGATCGAGACCGGTTCGTGCAGGCTCGCGCCGCGATCCGGGACGCGGTCGGGGACGGCGTGCAGCATCGTGGTGTGGGCGAGCACCTGGTCGGCCCACCCACCACCGAGGCCCGCGGTGTAGCCGAGCGAGCGACCGCCCGTCAGCACCCGGCTGTCGAGCGAGAGACAGGCCGACGTCCAACCCCGGGCGCAGTTCGCGCACGGCGGGTCGATGCCGCGCGGCGCGCACGGCAGGCACGGGTCGACGGCGACGCGCGTGCCGATCGCGTGCGCACACCCGGGACCGGCCTCGACGACACGACCGGCGATCTCGTGACCGAGCAGGAACGGGAAGACGCCGGCCATCCCCATCAACGTCGGGGACGGCCCCGTGTTGTGCGTGAAGAGATGGAGGTCGCTGCCGCAGATCCCGCCCACCGTGACCTCGACGCGCGCCCACGACGGGCCCGGGAGCTCGGGCTCGGGCACGTCGACCAACGACGCCGGAAACGCGGGATCGGCCATGTCGAACTGAACGGCACGCACGGGCGGGAGCGTAGGTCTCCACGTACAGTGCCGGCGTGCGCGTGCCGGATGCGGCTCTCGACGACGTGCGCGAGCGGGGCTTCGCGCTCGTCGAGGGGTTCCTCGCGCCGGACGAGCTGCGTGCCGCGCGTGACGCGCTGTGGCTGCACTTCCCGACGCCGGACGAGTACTACGCGGCCCCGGAGCGCCACGCCTCGTACGCGGCGAGCCAGTTCGCCGGTGTCGAGGAGTTCCCGTACCGGTCGTGGGACCTCAACCGGCTCGCCTTCCATCCCGACCTCGTCGACGCCGCCGAGCGCCTGCTGGGGACGAGCGACCTGCACCTGTACAAGGTCGAGCTCTGGGCGAAGTACGCGGGCGCCGTCGACTACGACCAGCCGTTGCACCGCGACTACGGCAGCCATTCGCTGGTGGTCCCCCGGCGCGACGGCCGCTACCAGCAGATGACGACGTTCGTGTACCTGTCGGACGTGACCGAAGACGACGCGCCGACACGGATCGTCCCCGAGGAGCACGGTCGACACGTGCCGTTCACGCCGCTGTACCTGCAGCCCGGAGCGATGGCGGACGTCGAGGTACCGATGGTCGGGCCCGCGGGGAGCCTGCTCGTGTACCGCAGCGACGTGCTGCACCGGGGCTCGAACTTCACGCGGCCGGGCCGATCACGCTTCTCGTTGCTCGCCGACTACCAGGCGCGCGGGACGACGTGGGGCGGGAAGATGGCGTGGCCGAAGCAGGCGCCCCAACGGTGGGCAAAGCTCATCCCGCAGTGCAGCGTCCGGGAGCGCGATCTCTTCGGCTTCCCGCGTCCGGGCGACGCGTACTGGAACGAGCAGACGCTCGCCGACGTCGAGGCGCGCTACCCCGGGATCGACATGACGCCCTACCGCTCGCGCGAGACCGCCGGGCGACCGGGCTGACCCGCGTCGTTCGAGGCGGCGGTGGGAATTGAACCCACGTCCAGGGTTTTGCAGACCCTTGCCTGGGCCACTCGGCTACGCCGCCGGAGCGGTCGACACTACCGCACGCCTGCCAGAATGGCGTTCTGATGAGCCAGAAGGCGCTTCGGAACCTCCCGGCCGGCGACCTGGACGCAGGCGGCATGGACGCCGACGACGTCGCCGCGCAGATCGCGCAGCAGACCCTGAAGAAGCGCGAGGCGCAGTACGCGACGGAGGTGCGGCGGCTGCTCGACGCCGCGCTCGACGTCATGCGCGAGGGCGGGACGGGCTCGAGCCCGCGCGTCGCGGACATCGTCGCCGCGGCGGGCCTGTCCAACGACGCCTTCTACCGGCACTTCGCGTCGAAGGAGGCACTGGTCGCCGCGCTCCTCGAGGACGGCTCCGCGCGGCTGCGCGGCTACCTCGAGCACCAGATGGCCAAGGAGCGCACCGCCGAGGCGAAGGTGCGGCGCTGGGTCGAGGGCGTGCTCTCGCAAGCCGCTGACGACGACGTCGCGACGACGACGCGCGCCGTGATGTGGAACGGCGTCGCGCGCCACCCGTCTCCCGCGGCGGCGCTCGCGACGCTCCTGCGCGAGCCGTTCGCACAACTGGGCAGCTCCGATCCCGACGCCGACGCCGCGCTCGCGTCGCACGCCACGATCGGGATGCTGTCGGACTTCCTCTGGCAGCGGCTCCGCCCGACCCGCGCGCAGATCGACCACGTCGCGCGGTTCGTCCTCGCGTCGCTCGACCGCGGCGACCGGGCACCATCGACGCGATAGCCGGCGTCAGGGCGCGAACTGCAACGTGTGCGGGCCGCGCACCGTGGACGTGTGCACGAGCTCGATCGACGACTCGTCGACCTGCCAGTCCGGGAAGCGGGCGAGCATCTCCTCGAGCACGACGCGCCCCTCGAGACGAGCGAGCGCGGCGCCCAGGCAGAAGTGCACGCCGTAGCCGAAGGCGAGGTGGCGGTCGATCTGGCGGCGCACGTCGAAGCGGTCGGGGTCGTCGAAGTGGCGCTCGTCGCGGTTCCCCGACGCGTTGAGGATCGCGAGTCGCGACCCCGCCGGGATCGTCGTACCCGCGACCTCGACGTCGCGCGTCACGTAGCGTCCCTGGATCGGCGACGGCGACTCGTAGCGGAGCAGCTCCTCGACCGCGTTCGGCACGACGCTCGGGTCGTCGAGCAGGATGCGGCGCTGGTCGGGATGGCGCGCGAGCAGCACGGCCGTCCACCCGAGCAGTCGTGCGGTCGTCTCGTTGCCGGCCGCGATGAGCAGCTGCGTGAAGCCGAACACCTCGTCGAACGTGAGCTGCGTGTCGCCGCCGCCGTCCGCGTCCGCGATCCGCGCCGCGTGCAGATCCGAGATCATGTCGTCGCGCGGGTGGTCGCGCCGTTCGGCGACCAGGTCCTGCATGTACTTCCACAGCTTCCCGACCGACTCGGCCTTGAACGTGTCGGTGCCGTCGGGGTCCCAGCGCATCATCGCGTCGATCCAGATGCGCAGCTCGTTCTGGTCCGGCTCGGGCACGCCCATGATCGCCCCGATGACCATGCCGGGCACCTTGGCCGCGCACTCCTCCATGATGTCGAAGGGCTCACCACCGACGTGCGGGTCGAGGAACTCCGCGCACATCTCGCGCATCCGTGCCTCGAGCGCGGCGACGCGACGAGGTGTGAACGCGCGGCTGACGAGCTTGCGCAAGCGGTCGTGACGCGGCGGGTCCATCATGATCATCATCGGCAACATGCCGGGGATGTCGTCGAGCAGGACCGCGTCCGGGTTCGTGTCGATCATCTCGACGACGATGCCGCGCGCGGAGCTGAACGTCTCCCAGTCGAGCAGCGCGTTCAGCACGTCGTCGTAACGGCTCACCGCCCAGAAGTCGTGACGCTCGTTGTAGTAGACGGGCGCCTCGTCGCGGAGACGCTTCCACACCGGGTGCGGATCGGCGTCGATCGCCGCGTCGTAGGGGTCGTAGTACACGTCGACCGTGCTCGTCACGACTGTCTCCTCACGTCCTGGACGTCGTCGCGTCGACCATGATGCCCCGCATGGCACGTTCTCCTCACGCGGTCGACCCTGGGTCGCAGCGGCTCGGCATCCATCTCCCGCAGTACGGACGGGCGGCCGGCCCGGGCGCGGTCGAGCGCGTCGCACGCGCGGCCGAGGACCTCGGCTTCGACGACGTGTGGGTGAGCGACCACGTCGTCCATCCGGCTGCGCAGACGTACCCGTCGGCGTACCTGTACGACCCGTTGGTCGCGTTGACGTGGGCCGCGGCCGTCACGGCGCGCGTCGGTCTCGGGACGAGCGTGCTCGTGCTCCCGCAGCACCATCCGCTCGCGCTCGCGAACACGCTCGCGAGCCTCGACGCGCTGAGCCGCGGCCGCGTGCTCGTCGCCGCAGGGGTGGGCTGGTCCCAGGCCGAGTTCGACGCGCTCGGCCAGTCGTTCCACGACCGCGGCCCACGCACGGACGAGATCATCCGCCTGCTGCGCGCGTGCTGGCACGACGACCCGGTCACGTTCCACGGCCGGTGGTACGACGTGCGCGACATCCGCGTGCTCCCGAAGCCCGCCCACGACATCCCGATCTGGGTCGGCGGCGGGGTGGAGCGCGCGTACCGGCGCGCCGTGGAGCTCGGCGACGGCTTCCACGCGATCGGCCTGTCGCCCGAGCAGGTCGGCCCCGTGGTCGAGCGCGTCCGCCGGGACCGGCCCGATCCGTCGTTCACGTTCTCGCTGCGCACCGGATGGGATCCGCAGGGCATGGACCACGACCGCATCCGCCGCGAGCGCGACGACTACGCGGCGGCCGGCGTGCAGCACGTCGTCAGCGCGCCCTGGCGCGAGAACGTCGACGACTGGCTGCGCTCGATGGAGCTGCTCGTCCAGCTGCTGGGGCGCTGATCCCGCGCGCGTCATCCTGCCGGCAGTCGCAGCGCGACGAGCTGCGGCGGGTTCGCGATGCCGACGGGCACGAGCAGCAGGTCACCGGCGATCGTCATCCAGCCGTTGACCTTGCCGGGCAGCTGGTACTGCCAGACGATCCTCCCGCTGTGGCGGTCGTACGCGACGACCATGCCGTTGTACGTCGTCGTGAGCACGAGCCCGTTCACGACCGTCGCCGCGCCGAACGGGTCGCCCGGGACCTTCGAGTCCCACAGCACACGACCCGTCGCGGCGTCGACGGCGACCATCTCGCCGTCCTTCGTGCCGAACTCCGAGCCGATGTAGGACGGCTTGTCCGGTGACAACGTCGTCGGCGCGTTCAGCGTGGCGACGTACACGACGCCGTCCGCGGACGCGGGAGGGGTCTCCACGCCGCCGTACGTCCCCGGGAGGATCGCGGTCGGACCGGTCAACGAGGTGAGCTGGTCGTTGTCGTGCTCACCGACCTTCGTGCGCCACAGCAGCTTCCCGGTGTCGCGGTCGAAGCCCAGGACCTCGCCGCCCTTGCCGGTTCCCACGACGACCGTCTGTGTCGTGGCACCGCGCTTCACGTCGACGAGCATCGTGTGCACGAAGTCGCGGTCGAAGAGGTCGTGCGGGTAGGGCTGGAAGTACCAGTGCAGCGCGCCGTCGGAGGTTCCGAGCGCGAGGATCGAGTCGCTGTAGAGGTCCGCGCCGGGGCGGCTCGAGCCGTTCGGGAAGGCCTTCGTGCCCGGGAACGGCGCCGGGTTCCCCGTCCCGAAGTAGACGACGCCCCTCGCGGTGTCGACCGCGGGCGCGTACCACGCGCCACCGCCGGAGTTGACGTCGGGATGGCCCCACAGGTCCTTGGACTCGACGGTGTCGAACGACCACACGTCGGCGCCCGTCCGCGCGTCGAGCGCGTGGATCGTGCCGCGGTCGCCGGCCGCGAACTGACCCTGGATGCTGATGGGCACGGTCGAGACGAGCACCATGCCGTCGAACACCGTCGGGTCGATGTCGACCCCCTCGGTCCTCGTCCGGTTCAGGTCGCGCGTCCATCGCTTCGCGCCGGTGGTCGCGTCGAGCGCGACGATGCCCTTCGGTGTCGTCGCGAACAGCGTGCCGTTCGCGACCGCCACGCCGTACGGGCCGATGTTGTAGTCGTGGCTCGCGTAGTGCCACCGCGGCGCACCCGTCGCGCGGTCGAGCGCGGACACGCTGCCACTGCCGTCCTCGACGTAGACCGTGTCGCCGACGACGAGCGGCGCGGTCGACGCGCCGGCCGAGAGCGTCGCGGTCCACGCGGACGCGAGACGCGCGATCGTCCCGACGTCGATTGGCGAATCCGTCGCGTGGCGTGAGTTCGCGTAGTCGTGACCCGGGAGCGGCCAGTCGGCCGCGTGATCGCGGACCTCGGGCGGGATCGCGTCCGCGCCCGGCGCGCGCGCAGCCTTCGTCGTCGGTACGTCCTTCCTCGTCGAGGAGCCACTCGAGCTGCACGCCGTCGCGACGAGCGCGACGGCCACGAACGCGACTGCACCGCGGATCCCCCTCACGGGGGCGGGATCGTATACAACTCCTGTGACGGCGTCACACGATCGACGGGCGACACGCCGCCCGCAACGCGTCCGCGCGGCGCCCCGCCATGTCCCGCACCTCCCGGTTCGTTCGTATCCTGGTCACGCAGATGACAAGGAGCACGCGCGTGAACGTGAACGACCTCGTCCTCGTGAGCGTCGACGACCATCTCGTCGAGCCACCGCACCTGTTCGACGGGCGCCTCCCGCATCGCTACGCCGACGACGCGCCGCGCGTGCAACGGAGCGACGACGGCGCCGACGTGTGGGTGTTCAACGGCGTGACGATCCCGAACATCGGGCTGAACGCCGTCGCCGGGCGCCCGAAGGACGAGTACGGCGTCGAGCCGACGGCGTTCGACGAGATGCGACCCGGCTGCTTCGACGTGCACGAGCGCGTCAAGGACATGAACGCGGCGGGTGTGCTGGCGTCGATGTGCTTCCCGTCGTTCCCGGGGTTCAGCGGCCGGCTGTTCGCCGCCGCCGACGACAAGGAGCTCGCGCTCGCGGTCGTGCAGGCGTACAACGACTGGCACATCGACGAGTGGTGCGGGACCTACCCGGGCCGGTTCGTGCCCATGGCGCTCCCCGTCCTGTGGGACCCGGACCTCGCCGCACAGGAGGTGCGGCGCGTGGCCGCGAAGGGCTGCCACTCGCTCACGTTCACGGAGAACCCGGCGACGCTCGGCTACCCGAGCTTCCACGATCCGTACTGGGACCCGCTGTGGCGCGCGGTGTGCGACGAGGGGACGGTCGTGTCGATCCACCTGGGCTCGTCCGGGAAGCTCGCGGTCACCGCGGAGGACGCCCCCGTCGACGTGATGATCACGTTGCAGCCCATGAACATCTGCCAGGCCGCGGCCGACCTGCTGTGGTCCCGCGTGCTCAAGGAGTTCCCCGCGATCCGCATCGCGCTGTCGGAGGGCGGGACGGGCTGGATCCCGTACTTCCTCGACCGTCTCGACCGCACCTACGACATGCACCGCGCGTGGACGGGTCAGGACTTCGGTGACCGGCTGCCGAGCGACGTCTTCCGCGAGCACTTCCTGACGTGCTTCATCGACGACCCGGTCGGCCTGCAGCTGCGCGACAAGATCGGCATCGACAACATCGCGTGGGAGTGCGACTACCCGCACTCCGACTCGTCGTGGCCGAACCCGGGCGAGGACCTCCTCGCCGCCGCGGCCGGCGTCCCCGACGCCGACCTCGAGAAGATCACGTGGCAGAACGCCGCGCGGTGGTACTCGTTCGACCCGTTCGCGCACCGCACGCGCAACCAGGCGACGGTCGGCGCGCTGCGCGCCGAGGCCGCGGGTCACGACGTGTCGATCCGCTCGTTCGACAAGGGCCGCACCACCCGCAGCAGCACCGAGATCGGCAGCCTCGCGTCCCGCGCCACCGCGTAACAGGGCGTTCCGTGAAGCGTCAGACACACACTGTGTGGTTGACGCTTCACAGAACGGCTCAGCGGGGGCCGGGTGCCGGAGAGAAGATCAGGTCGACGGTGCGGTCGACGGCGGCGAGGACGTCGCGGATCGAGCAGCGGCCGAGCGCCCACGACCGCAGGCGCGCGTCCATCACGCTGTTCGTCGTCTCCACGACGGCGGCGGCCTGCTCGGGCGGGAGACCCGGCAGCGCGTCGGTCATCGCGGCGAGGTGACGATCGGCGAACTGCTGGAACAGCGCCCGCGCGTTCGGGTCGTTCGAGCTCTGCAGCACCATCTCCGCTCGCAGCAGCTGCGGGCGGCGCTCGAACGCCCGCACCGCCCGGTGCAGCAGCGCGCGCAGCCGTTGCGCGTCGGGCTGCGCGGCGCCGTCACCGCCGCGGCGTGACCGGAACCCGCTCGCCCATTCGAGCAACGCGGCCGCGTACAGGTGCTCCTTCGACGTGAAGTAGCGGTACAGCGTGCCGAGCGCGACGTCCGCGTGCTCCGCTACCTCGCGCATCTGCACGGTGTCGTACTCGCCGTGCTCGAGCAGGTCGAGCGCGGCGCGCACGATGCGGTCGCGGCGGTCGCGCAGGTGCGCGGGGAGCGTGTCGGGATCGGGCGCCCGGTTCTCGGCACGGGCGTCGACGTCGGTGGTCGCGCGCGCCATCGCGCCCGTCAACGCAGCGGCTGCGGGGTGACGAGCGCGCGCGCGTTGTCGTGCATGATCTTGCGCACGTCCGCCTCGGGCAGGCTGTCGATCTCCTTCGCGAAGCTCGTCGGCTCCGGCAGCCCCTCCGCGTGCGGATAGTCGGAGCCGAACAGCACGCGCTCCGCGCCGAGCAGGTCGACGAGCGCCATCACGTTGTCCTCGAAGAACGGCGACACCCACACGTGGCGGAGGAACAGCTCGTACGGGTCCTGCTCGAAGTGGCCGGGGACCTGGATGGAGATCGTCCGCAGCTTCTTCAGCAACGGCTTCACCCAGCCCGAGCCCGTCTCGATCGTCGCGACCCGCAGGTTCGGGAACCGCTCGAACAGCCGGTCGGCCATGAGCGACGCCATCATGTCCTCGATCGGGCTGGCCGACAGGAGCCGCTTGAGCGGCGGGACCCGGAACGACTCGACCTCGCCGCTCAGCCCCCACAGCCGCTCGTACGCCTGGTAGCCCGAGTCGCCGCCGTGGATGACGAGCGTGACCCCGGCATCGTTCAGGCGCTGCCAGAACCCGTCGTGTGCGGGATCGCCCGGCGTGCGGCGACGATCGGGACCGGCGACGGAACCCGGGCGCACGAGCACGACCCCGGCGTCGTGCGCGATCGCGTACTCCAGCTCCTCGAGCGCCCAGTCGACGTCGACGAGCGTGATGTAGGGCGCGCCGTAGATGCGACCCTCGAAGTTGAAGCCCCAGTCGTCCTGGAGCCAGCGGTTGAACGCGCGGAACGCGGCGCACAACGCCTCGGGATCGTGCTCGAGCGCGGTCTCCATGCCGACGCCGAGCGTCGGCAGCATGATCGTCGCCTCGAGTCCCTGCTCGTCCATCAGCCTCAGGCGCGCGGCACGGTCGCGGTACTCGGGACGCTCCTCGATCGGGTCGAGCTCACCGAACGCCTTGCGCATGTCGCCGACACCGGCCTTCGCGCGGAAGTAGTCGACGAGCGCGCCCGGCTTCGACACGCGCTCGAAGGTCGGGTTCGGGATGAAGCGGTTGACCTGCCCGCCGACGAGCAGGCGCGTCTTCCCGTCGATCTCGGCCCACTGCATCGTGCGCTTGCGCATCGACGGGTCGAGATGGCGGGTGAAGGCGTCGAGCGCCTCGTAGTAGTGGTTGTCGGCGTCGAAGACCGGGAAGCTCACCATGCCCGCCAGACTAGAACCGGATTCCAGTTCAGCGCAAGGACGCGAGGGCGTCGCGGTCAGTCGTCCAGCGGCTCGAACAGCCCCTCGAACCGGAGCTTCCCGTTCTCGACCCGGCCGTACGTGAGCCAGTCGCCCTTGAACAGGTTGTGGTCGTGCGGTGCGCCCGCGATGTGCGTGCGCGGCCCGCCCGTCGTCGAGGGGACGAACCGGAGGTTCTCGAGGCCCGCCTTCAGTCCCGGGCCGCTGAGCACGGGCGCGCGGTGCAGCCCTTCGCACAGGACGCGCGCGGTGTCGTAGGCGAGCAGCGGGATCGCGTTCGGCCAGAGCGCGACGTCCTCGCCGTAGCGCGCGCGGTAGCGCTGCACGAACGGCTCGACGCCGGGGTTCTCCGGGCAGTACTGGTCGATGCCGACCCAGCCCTCGAACTTGTCGAAGCCCATCAGGTAGAACATGAACGCCGTCGTCATGATGCGCGGCGGGTCCCAGTCGCACTTCTCGAGCGCCTCGCGCATCAGCCCTTGCGCGGCGAGCATCCCGTAGCCCATGTACGCGAGCGCGTCGGGCTCGGAGCGTTGCAGGTTCGCGAGGTTCGCGGCGAGGTCGTCGGGTGTCTGGCTGACGGTCTCGAGCGCGCAGATCGTCAGGCCGTGGCGGCGGCACTCCTGCCGGAAGAAGCGGAAGTACTCCTCGCCGTTGGGTGACACCTCGTTGATCACCGCGATGCGCGTGTAGCCGTGGCGCTTGAGCCAGCCGACCATGAGCGCGGCGTCGCCGCCGCAGTCACCGTTGCCGAGCCGGAAGCAGTAGTCACCGTGGAAGCGCTCGGTCCCGCACCAGCTGACGAGCGGGATCTCGAGCTCGTTCGCGACCGGGCCGACGGTCATCCCGTTGTCGGAGCTGTACGCGCCCGCGACGCCGATGCAGCCCTCCTCGACGAGCCACAGGAACCCGTCGATCGCGTTCTTGGCCGACCCCTGCGGCAGGCCGTTCTCGGGATGGATCACGAACTCGACCGGCCGGTTGAGGACGCCGGACTCGATCGCCTCGTCGAAGGCCATCCGGTGGATCTTGTCGGCCCACTCCCCCGGGCCGCCGAGCGCCGATCCGAGCCAGCCGATCCTGATCGGCTCCATGTCCATCGTCATGCCGGCCCCCCAGGTCGAACTTGCCGGGTCGACTCCGCTCCGGCCTCCCGAGCTCCGCCCAGGCCTCGGCTTCGTCTCCGTCCGCAGTTGTATACGTTATGCGTTCCCGCGGGATGTCGAGGAGGTCAGCATGGTTGCGCCCGCGCCTGCGCTGGAAGAGCTCTCCCGCGAGGAGCTCGTGCCGGTCGCGTTCGAGCACATGCTCTCCGGCATGATCGTGACGCGCGCGCTGCTGCCCCAGGTCGTGCTGCACGGCGGCGACCTCGACCTGATGAACCAGGTCGCGATCGACGAGTGGATGGGCGCGAGCCCCGTGTACACCGCGCGCATGCGCACGCTCATGGGCATCGAGGGCGACGACGTCAGCGCGATCATCAAGGCGCTGCAGCTCGACGTCGGGTTCGTGCACCAGTACATGGACGTCGTGTACGAGGTGTCCGACGAGCAGCACGCGGAGTTCTGGCTCGCGCACTGCGGCGCGCTCCTCGACGCCGAGCCACACGGCGAAGAGCGCGTGTTCGGCATGTGCCACACGATCGAGGACCCGACCTTCGACGCGACCGCGCTCGCGACGAACCCGCGTGCGCGCATCCGGCCGATCCACCGTCCGCCGCGCGTGCCGGCCGACCGCCATCCCCACTGCCACTGGACGCTGACCATCGACCCCGACAACGAGCCGGTCGGGCCGATCGAGCTCACCGACCGGGTGCGCGCGCTCCCGCTGGCGTCCGTGCCCAACGAGATCCCGCCCGCCCGGGCCGGCGACGTCGGCGGGATGGCCGACTACCGCGGGCCGCTCGACCCGTCGTTCCACCTCGCCGACCTGTCGTCGGCCGCGCTCGTGGCCGCCGCGCGCGAGTTCCAGGTCCAGTCGCACCTGCTCGTCGCGTCGACCGACCTCGCCTTGCGGGGACATCTCGGCGAGGACATCGCGCGCGACATCGTCGAGCAGGCCTGGGTCGGAGCGTCCTGGATCCTGAGCGAGCGCCTGGTGAAGGCGCTGGGCACGTCGACCGACGCCGACGGCCTCGCGCGGGTCCTCGCGCTCACCCCGGCGGTGCCCCCCGGGTTCGACCGGCGCGTCGAGGTCGACGGCGACCGGGTGCACGTCGAGCTCACCGCGACGCACGCCGGGCTGCTCGACGAGTCACACCCCGGTTGGTGCGGCGTGCTCGCGCGCGGCGACGCGCGTGGCGTGGAGGCGATGGTCCGCGGCGTCGACCGCGGCGCGCGCGTCGACGGCGTCGAGGTCTCGGGCGACACCGCGAGCGTCGACGTCGTGCTCGGCGGCGCTCCGGCCGCGGAGCCCGACGCCGTCGCGCTCGGTCGCATCGGCATGGTCGCGACATGGAGCTTCGACGTCAGCGACCCCGTCCGCGCGAGCTGACCGCGACGTTCGTGCGTCGCTGAACGTCGTACCACGACGACGAGCGACGCATGGACGCTATTCGCGCTCGCGCTCCCGCGCGGCGAGCGCGCGGCGGTCGACCTTGTCCATCCCGGTGAGCGGCAGCGCGTCGACGACGCGCAGCGCCTCGGGCAGCTTGTACGCGGCGAGGCGCGGCGCGGCGAACGCGCGCAGGTCGTCGAGCGACGGCTCGGGTGCATCCGCGCGCGGCACGACCACCGCGACGCCGATCTCGCCCATCACGTCGCTCGGACGCGCGACGACCACGACGTTCGCGACCGCGGGGTGCTCGAGGAGCACCGCCTCGACCTCCTGCGGGTACACGTTGTACCCACCGCGGATGTACATGTCCGCGACGCGCCCGGTGATCCGCAGGCAGCCGTCCTCGCGGATGCACCCGAGGTCACCGGTGCGGAGCCAGCCGTCGGCATCGAGCGCAGCGGCGGTCGCGTCGGGGTTGCGCCAGTAGCCCGTCATCACCGCGGGCGAGCGCAGGCAGATCTGACCGACCTCGCCCGTGCCGAGGACCGCGCCGGTCTCGCGGTCGCGGATCTCGAGCTCCGTGCCGGGCCGGGGGCGGCCGACCGTCTCGAGCACCTCGTGGTCCGGCGCGTCGAACGCGGTCATGGTGCCGAGCCCACCGGACTCCGTCGACGAGTACCGGATCGAGTACGGCGCGTGGAACCGGGCACGCGCCTCGCGGACGAGGGCCGCGGGTGACGGGCCCGCGCCGATGATCAGGCCCTGCACCGCGCGCAGGTCGTAGCGGTCGAAGTCGGGGACGCTCAGCAGGAGCGACACCTGCGCCGCGACGCCGCCGATGTACGGCATGCGCTCACGCGCGATGACACGCAGCGCGTCGGCCGCCCGCCAGCGCGTCAGCACGTGCATCGTCGAGCCGGCCTGCAGATGACCCGCGAGCTTCGTCATGAACCCGACGTGCGACAACCCCGTTGCGACGAGCTGCGGCCGGCCCGCGCCCCACGCGCCGCCCGTGTCCATCGCGGTGATCGCGGCGATCCGTCGCCCGTCGAACACCGCGCCCTTCGGGATGCCGGTCGTCCCGGAGGTGAACACCACGGTCTCGGAGGCATCCGGATCGTTCGGCGACCCGGGCGGCTCCGCGCCGTCGAGGCGAACGTCGCGCAGGATGCCCGCGACGTCGTCCGACACGCTGACCCGCACGACGTCGACGCCGCCGGGTATGCCGTCCGTGAGGTCGTCCGTGGCCACTGCGACGTCGGGCGCGAGCTGTGCGAGCAGCGTGGCCCGCTCGGGCGCCGGCGAGCGCGGGCTGATCCCGCTGACGACCGCGCCGAGGCGCGCGAGCGCGACGTACGCGACGACGTACTCCGCGCTCGCGGGCAGCGCGAGCGCGACGACGTCGCCGCCCCGCAGGCCCCGGCGCGCGAGCCCCGCGGCGGTCTCGTCCGCGAGCGCGTCGAGCTGCGCGTAGGTCAGCGCGCGCGCCTCGTGGACGAGCGCGACGCGCGACGGGAACCGGCGAGCGGCTTCGCGCGAGACGTCGGCCAGGACGGACATGACGGACCGTCAGAGTACGCTCCCGCCGGTGCCATGGGACCCGGGCCCGCGACCGACGTGGGTGCAGGACATCATCGACGGGCGCGGTGCGCCGTTCGTCGCGGCCGTCGCAGACGCGCCACTGACGCGCGACGTCCTCCTCGACGAGGCGCGCGTGCGCACCGGGCTGGGCGACTTCGGCGACGACGCGTTCGTCGAGGCCCTCGACGTGCTCCTCGCGTCCGCGAACGACGAGGCCCGGTTCCACGTCGTCGGACGCGCGCGGTTCCGCGAGACGATCGTGCACCACCTCGCGAACCGTCTCCGGCTGCGCGAGCACGTGCGGCGCGATCCCGGCGTCGTGGACGAGGAGATCGCCGCGCCGCTCGTCGTGACGGGGAGCCCGCGCTCGGGCACGTCGATCCTGCACCAGCTGCTCGCGCAGGACGGGCGGCACCGTGCGCCGCTGGCGTGGGAGCTCTGGTGCCCCACCCCGCCGCCCGAGCCCGCGACGCATGCCACCGACGCACGGATCCGTCTCGCCGACGTCGACGTGCGGATGAGCGCGTGGCTCGCGCCGCACTTCGACGCGATGCACGAGATGTCCGCGACGGCACCGCGCGAGTGCATCGGCGCGCAGAACGTCTCGCTGCGTTCGGACGACCTTCCCGGCAACTTCCGCCTGCCCTCGTACCAGGCGTGGCTCGACCGCGCGGACATGACGAGCGCGTATGCGTGGCACCGCCTCGTCCTGCAGGTGCTCCAACGGCGCATGCCGTCGCGACGCTGGGTGCTGAAGGCGCCGTCCCATCTCGCCGCGCTCGATACGCTGTTCGCGACGTACCCGGACGCCGAGCTCGTCGTGACGCACCGCGATCCCTTGACGATGCTCGGCTCGGTGACGAGCCTCGAGGCGACGCTCTACTGGGCGCACTCGGACGGCGTCGAGCTCCCGGAGATCGCGCGCGAGCAGGCCGACCGTCACGCGCGCCTCCTCGACGCCCTCGTCACGTGGCGCGACGCGCATCCCGACGCGCGCGTCCACGACGTCGAGTACTGGTCGTTCGTCGCCGACCCGATGCGCGCGATGGACGAGCTCTATGCGCGCATCGACGTCCCGCTCACCGGCGACGCGCGTGACGCGATGGCGCACCATGCCGCCGCGAAGCCGCAGGGTCGTCACGGCGGTCACCGCTACTCGTTCGACGACCTGGGCCTCCGCTACGACGAGACGCGAGCACGCTTCCGTCGCTACCAGGAGCGGTTCGGCGTCCCGGACGACTTCTGACCGCGCGGCACCGCTGGGAGGTTCGATGAACGGCGACGACGTCATGACGGGCGCGGCATGGCGCGAGCTCTGCGACCGGCTGGGCGCGCTCGGCGACCGCATCCTCGGCGACGACTTCCCGTCGTCACCGCGCGATCGCGCGGAAGGGTTCCGCCACCTCGCGAACCAGGTCGCGTGCTGGCTGACGTACGCCGTCGGCCACACCGACGCGCGCCATCCGCTCCTGTTCCGTCACAACGACCTCGTCTACCGGTGGGGCGGGCCGAACGTCGACCAGAACGCGCGTCGCGCCGTCATCAGCGGCGACGGGACGTACCGCGTCTCGGGCCGCATGGGCGCGTGCGAGGAGTTCGTCCTCCAGGTGAAGGCGGGCGAGATGCACACCGGCGACGCGCGCATCTGCGCCGAGACGTCGGCGTCGCGCCTCGGCCTGGGGCCGGGCGACGCGTTCGAGATCGTGCTGAGTGCGCACGAGCACCCGGGGAACTGGGTCGCGATCGATGCCGACGCCAACCTCGTCCACGTGCGCGACTACTACTTCGACTGGCGTCCGGAGGAGCCCGCGACGTTCGCGATCGAGCGGCTCGACACGCAGGGTGAGCCGAAGGTCGCGCCGACACCGGCCGCCGTCGCCGCGATGCTGGAGGAGGCGCTCCGCCAGGTCGAGGGGTCGATCGTCTACTGGAACGAGTACCAGGCCGGCATCCGCGCCGAGCAGACGACGAACGCGTTCGGGACGCCGGCGTTCGTCGCGGAGGGCGTCCAGGACATCCGGTACAGCCACGCGTTCGTCGCGCTGCCCGCCGGGCACGCGCTCGTCGCGACCGTGGATCCGCGTGACGCCGACCTCTGGGACGTCCAGCTCTACTCACGCGGGTGGTACGAGTCGCTCGACTTCCCCAACCGTGTCACGAGCCTGAACCACCGGCAGGCGCGCCACGACGGCGACGGGCGGATCCGTGTCGTGGCGTGCGCCGACGACCCCGGGGTCCCGAACTGGCTCGACACCGAGGGGCGGGACGAGGTGATGGCGACGATGCGATGGTGGCGCGCACCCGCGACGCCGTCGGTCACGACGAAGGTCGTCGCGCTGACGGAGCTGCGCGACCACCTCCCGCCGGACACCCCCGTCGTCGACGCCGACATGCGCGCGCGACAGCGCCGGGCCCGCGCGATGCACGTGGCCCGGCGCTGTCGGACATAGCTCGAGCGCTACTTCGGGAACCCGGTCAGGTTGATCTGGTTGTCGCTCCCGCAGTTGAAGATCCCGGTGTTCGGCTTGGTGATCTGACTGTCGATCGTGAAGCCGGTCGGCGACGCCTTCAACAGCACGAAGCACCCCTCGGTCGGGCTGTTCGCGTTGCCCGGCTTGATCGGCGCGGTGAGCCCGCCGCCGTCCCAGTCCGTCACCGCGCTCGCCTTGCTCAGGACGCAGTCGCTCGTGAGGTTCGAGCCACACTCCTTGACGCCCTTCGCCCACAGCAGCCACGCCGACATGGCGTTCACACCGAGGCTCTTCGGCTTGGCGCCGTTCGCGTACTGGGCGAGGATGTCGATGTACTGCTTGGTCGGCGGGTTCTGGCTCGCCATCTCGAACGGCACGATGTAGTCGTTGACGTACACCCAGTCACCGGTGAGCGCGCTTCCCGCGTTCTGGATGAGCGTCTGGTCGTAGTAGTTCGCGCTGCCGATGAAGTACTTCGGGTGCGTCCCGAGATCGGACAGCGCCTTCGCGAGGTTGGCGAGCGTGCCGGGCGCGCCTTCCATGCTGAGCACCTGCACGCCCTTGGTCTGCACGTTCTGGGCGTACGGCCGCCAGTTGTCGACGAGCAGCGGCGCCTCGTCGTAGTAGGTCTCGGTGTAGCCGAGCTGCTTCGCGGCCTGCCGGGCGCGGTCCCCCGAGTCCTTGATCGACTGGAACTGGCTGCTGATCAACCCGTAGTGCTGCGTCACCGCGGCGTCGAACGCCTTGAGCGCGCGGTACGCGCCGCCGAGGTCGCTCTGGTGGTTGGAGGTCGGGATCGCCTGCAGCGACATCGGTGCGGTGCCCGCCTGCGCGGAGACGACGTAGGCGGGCATCTCGGCGAGCTTGCACTTCGTGCGCTGGTCGACGCCGGTGGCGTCGAGCGCCTCGCCGTTGCCGACGAGCATGAAGTCGCTCTGGCACGCCTGGATCATGCGCGCCGCCACCTCCGTCAGCTTCGAGTCCCACTTGTCGAGCTGCAGCTTGCGCCCGTCGATCCCACCCGCCGCGTTGCACCACCCGACGAACGCGTCCGCGGTGTCGAACAGCTCCTGGTCGAGACCGGGCTGCGCCTGCGCGCCCGGGTCGGCCATCGTGCCGACGCGGATGGTCGAGTCGCTCACGCCCTGGGCGGTCGAACCCTTCGCGTTGCCGGGTCCGCACACACCCTTCAGCGAGCCGAAGTCACCGGCTGCCGCCGACGAGCCGCCGCCTGCGCTCGTCGACGTGTTCGAGCTCGAGCTCTTGCTCGACGAACGGCTGCACGCGCCCAGCGCGAGCAGCGCCAGCACGCTCACGACCACGACAGCACTACGACCGAGTCTCGGCATCGGACACTCCCCCGGGGTCGTCGTGTCGCGCTCCGCGGCCGACGTTCGTCCTCCAAGCCCACGCGGCCCACGCGCAAGCCCGCGCGACTTCGGGATCGTATAACACAGGTCAAACATCTCGGCCGCGGCCCGCGGCTCTCAGCGACACCGGGAGCGAGCGGTGGCCGAGGGCCCAGAACACCGGGTTCGGTGCCGGCGTGAACCCCTCCGCCAGGTGCAGCGCGCCGACACGCGCGCACAGCGCGTCGAGCACCGCGACGGCCTCCGTCCGGGCGAGCGTCGCACCGGGGCACACGTGCGGCCCCGCGCCGAACGCGACGTGGTCACGCGGTCGCGGCCGATCGACGCGGAACGCGTCCGGGTCGTCGTGGACGCGCTCGTCGCGGTTCGCCGACGCGAGCCCGAACACGACGCGCTCACCGGCGTGCAGCGGGCAACCCGCGATCGACGTGTCGGCGAGCACCGCACGCGCGAGAACCTGCACGGGCGAGTCGTGCCGCAGCGACTCCTCGACGACGACCGGGACGAGCGCGAGGTCGGCCCGGATCCGCGCGTACAGACCCGGATCGCACGCGAGCGTGTGGAGGCAGTTCCCGATCAGGTTCCGCGTCGTCTCGTTGCCTGCGACGATGAGGAACATCGTCTGCGTGCGGATCGCGTCGTCGGACAGGTACTCGCCGTCGACATCGGTGCGGAGGAACCGCGTGACGACGTCGTCGGGCGGATCGGGATCGGCCCGGCGCGCGTCGATCAGCGCCTGGATGTAGGCCGCGAACTCCGGGTGCGAGGACGACAGCGTGCCGGTGGCACCAGAGTTCTGCGCGTCGAGCAGCTCGTCGGACCAGCGGCGGAACGTCGCCTGATCGGCGAGCGGCACGCCGAGCATTTGCGCGATCACGGTCGACGGGAGCGGATCGACGACGTGCTCGACCAGGTCCACCGTGCCGTGCTCGTCGTGCACGCGTAGCGCGGTGTCGACGAGCCGCTCGGCCTCGGCCCGGATGAACGGCTCGGCCTGGGCGGTGCGGTGCGCGGCGACGACGGTGTTGATGACCCGCCGGATGCGACCGTGCCGAGGCTCCGGCACGGCGGAGATCATCACCTCGTCGGGTGGGAGCGCGCTCGTGTCCATGAACGAGCCCACGAACCGCTCGACGTCACGCAGACCCTCGAGCACGCCGGCCGCGGTCGCGACGTACCACCCCGCCGGCGTCGCCACCACACCACCGTCGCGAGCTCGTGCCGCGCGCATCGCCTCGTAGCGTGCATCCGACGACGGCGCGTACGGGTCGAAGGTCTCGGTCACGGGCGTGCTCTACTCCGACGATCGTGCCCGGTCAACCACGCTCCTGGTAGTCCTGTTGGCCGACGACCCGCCCCGACCCGGAGGAACGCATGCCGATCGACGCGCGCACGCCCGTGATCGTCGGTGTCGCCCAGCTCTCGCAACACGAGGACGCCCACGACGCGCGCGAGCCCGTCGACCTGATGGCCGACGCGGGACGCGCCGCGGCGCTCGACTGTGGGAAACCGGCGATCCTCGACGCGCTCGACAGCGTCCGCGTCGTGAACCTCCTGTCGTGGCACTACCGCGACCCGGCCGCGCTGGTCGCCGCGCAGCTCGGTGCTGCGCGCGATCACGTGGAGACCGTCTACACGGAGGGCGGCGGTCAGATCGTCGGGACGTTGCTCGCTCGGACCGCCGACGACATCGCGGCGGGCGCGCTCGACGTCGCGCTCCTGACCGGCGCCGAGGCGTGGCGCACACGCACGGCGTACCGGCGCGCCGGGGAGCCGCTGCCGTGGACCGAGCAACCCGAGGGCGTCGCCCCGGACCGGATGGTCGGCGCGCCGCTCGACATGTGGCACCCGGCCGAGGTCGCGCGCGGCATCACGACGCCCGTGCAGGTCTATCCGCTCTTCGAGTCCGCGTTGCGCGCGGCCGCGGGGCGCGGGCTCGCCGAGCACTCACGCTTCCTCGGCGAGCTGTGGGCGCGCTTCAACGCGGTCGCCGTCCGCAACCCCGACGCGTGGGACCACACCGCCTACACCGCCGAGCAGATCGCCACGCCGTCACGTGCGAATCGCATGGTCGGCTTCCCGTACACGAAGCTGCTGTGCTCCAACGAGCAGGTGGACCAGGCCGCTGCACTGCTGATGTGCTCGGCCGAGCGAGCAGACGCGCTCGGGATCGCGCGTGACCGGTGGGTGTTCCCGCGCGCGGCGAGCGAGGCGCGCGCGCCGAACGTCTCGGAGCGTCCCGACCTCGCGACGTCGCCGCTGGTGCGCGCGGTCGGTGACGCGCTGTGGAAGCTGACCGGTGTCGGCCCCGACGACGTCGCGCACGTCGACCTGTACTCGTGCTTCCCGTCGGCCGTCGAGCTGCAGGCGGCCGAGCTCGGTGTCGACCTCGGCCGCGACCTCACCGTGACGGGCGGGATGCGGTTCGCAGGCGGTCCGTGGAACAACTACCCGATGCACGCGGTCGCGACGATGACGAACGTCCTCCGCGGCGATGCCGGCGCGCTCGGCCTGGTGTGCGCGAACGGCGGGTACGTGACCAAGCTCGCGCTCTGCCTGCTGTCGTCGGACCCCGCACCGGACGGCTTCCGCAGCGTGTCGGCGCAGGACGCCGTGGAGGCAGCACCGCGCTGCGGGGTGGAGGGTGAACCCGACGGGGTTGCCACCGTGCAGGCGTCGACCGTCATGCACGACCGGGGCGGCGAGCCGACCGACGGGATCCTCGCGTGCATGCTGCCCGACGGCCGGCGCGCGTGGGGCACCGTCAAGGACCCGGCGGCGCTGGGCGCGATGGAGCGCGAGGAGACCGTTGGCCGCACCGCGACGCTGCGCCCCGACGGCACCGCGACGATCGAGTAGGCACTTTTGTGGTTCAGCGCGGTCGAGGCGCGCCGAACCACAAGTGCAGGGGAGGACGTGTGGACCGGGAGAAGCTGCAGTCGCTGTTCGACCTGACGGGCCGGGTCGCGATCGTCACGGGTGGGACACGCGGCATCGGGCGCGCCATCGCGGAGGGGTTCGTCGCCGCGGGTGCGAACGTCGCCGTCGCGAGTCGCAAGGCCGACGCGTGCGCGGAGACCGAGGCGCACCTGCAGGCGATGGGCGGCGAGGCGCTCGGCGTCCCCACGCACCTCGGCGACCTCGACGCGCTGGCGGCGCTCGTGCACCGGACGGTCGAGCGGTTCGGGCGGCTCGACATCGTGGTGAACAACGCGGCCAACGCGTTGCGCGAGGACCTCGGTCACTTCACGCCCGAGGCGTTCCAGAAGTCGATGGACGTGAACCTCCGCGGCCCCGTCTTCCTGATCCAGGAGGCGCTCCCCCACCTGCGCGAGAGCCCCGGCGCGTCGGTGGTCAACGTCATCTCCGCGGGCGCGTTCCTCTTCTCGGCGTTCACGGCGACCTACTCGGCCGCGAAGGCCGGGTTGTTCTCGTTCACGAAGTCGATGGCCGCGGAGTTCGCGCCGCTCGGCGTGCGCGTCAACGCGCTCGCGCCCGGGACGGTGAACACCGACATGGTGCGCAACAACCCGCCCGCGGTGCAGGAGCGGATGGCGAACGCGGCGTTCATGCGCCGCGCCGCGGACCCCGACGAGATGGTCGGTCCGGCGCTGTTCCTGGCGTCCGACGCGAGCAGCTTCGTGACCGGTCAGGTCCTGCTCGCCGACGGCGGCCTCGTGCCGCACTAGCGACCTGCAATGCCGCAGCGCGCCGCGCGCGGTTACGACAGGCCGCTGAAGTCCACCTGGCCCGTCTTCATCGCGGCGAAGAAGCCCGCGTCGACGTCGAGGTTCACCCCGTTCACGTAGACGGCGGCGTCGCTGCCGAGGAACGCGAGCGCGGTCGCGACCTCGCGCGGCGTCACGAGGCGGCCGTTCGCCTGCGACACAGTCCAGTCGATGATCTTGTCGGACATGACCTGACGGAACTCGGGCAGCAGCGGCGTGTCGATCGGCGCCGGGCACACGCTGTTCGTGCGGATGTCGCGCCGACCGGTCGCGCGCGACGACCACATCGTCCACACCTGGACGCACTGCTTCGAGAACGCGTACGCGTCGGTGATCAGGTCGGGATGCGCGTCGCACCAGTCGAGCGCGGCGTCCCATCCGTCGACACCGATCAGCTCCGTGATCTCTCCGAGGTGCTCGGGCCACTGGTTCCCCGCGATCGACGCCGTGTTCACGATCGCCCCGCCGCTCGGGATGCGATCGAGCAACGACTCGGACAGGCGCCGCAGCGCGAGGTAGTTGACGGCCATCACCGTGCGGGAGGGTCGGGTGCCGGCGACACCCGCGTTGTTGAAGAGCACGTGCACGTCACCGTCGATCGCGGCGATCGCGTCGTCGATCGCCGCGGGGTCCGCGAGGTCGGTCTCGAGGTACGTGTCGACGGGCCCGCTCGGCTTCCTCACGTCGAGGACGGTGACGTGAGCCGCGCCGAGCTCGGCGAGGAGCTCCACCAACGCCGCGCCGACGCCCGAGAAAGCGCCGGTGACGACGACGCGCTTGCCTTCGTAGCCGAACGGGTTCGTCATGGCGGGCGACACTACAGTCCCGCCCTTTCCGGGGAGCGGCGCGGTGTGGAGGTCGCACGATGACGCGTGAGGTCGACGTCGCTGCACTCGTCGACGCGATGTCGCTCGACGAGAAGGCCGCGCTCACAGCCGGCGCCGACATGTGGTCGACCGTCGCGGTCGAGCGGCTCGGCATCCCGTCCGTGAACGTGACCGACGGCCCGAGCGGCGCGCGCGGCCCGTCGCTGCCCGGAGAGGGAGGCGAGCCGTCGACGTGCGTGCCGTGCGGCGCGGCACTCGGCGCGACGTGGGATCCGGACCTCGTGTCACGCGTCGGCGCCGTGCTCGGACGGGAAGCGCGCGCGAAGGGCTGCCGCGTGCTGCTCGCACCGACCGTGAACATCCACCGGTCGCCGCTCGCAGGCCGGGACTTCGAGTGCTACTCGGAGGACCCGCTGCTGTCCGGACGGCTCGCAGCCGCGTTCGTGCGCGGCGCACAGAGCGAGGGCGTGGTGACGACCGTGAAGCACTTCGTCGGCAACGACGCCGAGACGGAGCGCTACACGATGTCGTCGGTGATCGACCCGCGAACGCTGCGCGAGATCTATCTCCTCCCGTTCGAGACCGCGGTGCGCGACGGCGGCTCGCTCGGCGTCATGACCGCCTACAACCGGCTCAACGGCGCGTGGTGCACCGAGGACGAGCACCTGCTGCGCGGGATCCTGCGCGACGAATGGGGCTTCGACGGGTTCGTGCTCACCGACTGGTTCGGGATCGCGGCGACGGCGGCGTCCGCGCGCGCCGGCCTCGACCTGGAGATGCCCGGGCCCGGCCGTGCGTACGGGACCGCGCTCGCGGACGCGGTCCGCGCCGGCGACGTCGACGAGAACGACGTCGACGCGATCGTCACGCGCCTGCTGACGACGTTCGCCCGCGTCGGCGCGCTCGACGCGCCCGAGCCGCGGCGACCCGAGCGCGTCGACACGCCCGCGCATCGCGCGATCGCGCGCGAGGCGGCGACGAGCGCGATCGTGCTCCTGCACAACGACGGGCTGCTGCCGGTGCGACGCGAGCAGGTGGGCCGCGTCGCCGTCATCGGCCCGAACGCCGACCGCGCCGTGATCATGGGCGGCGGGTCGGCCCAGGTGACGCCGCCGTACCGGCGAACGCCGCTGCAGGCCCTGCGGGACAAGTTCGGCGACCGCGTCGAGATCGTGTACGAGCCCGGGCTCGACATCGACAAGTCCGTCCCCGTCCTCACGGCGGAGACCCACGTCGCGGTGTTCGCGGGCACCGAGCTCGCCGGCGAACCGGTGATCGACACGACCCGCGGGACGCTCGAGCTGCTCTTCCTCGGCACGCCGTCACCCGACCTGCGGGGAGCGTTCTCGGCGCGCGCGACGACGCGGTTCACGCCGTCCGTCGACGGCCCGCACGACTTCACCCTCGTCCAGGCGGGCAGGGCGCGAGTCGTGGTCGACGGCACGACCGTGCTCGACGGGTTCACGGATCCGCCGCCGCGCGGCGAGTCGTTCTTCGGCGCGGGGAGCGTCGAGGCCGTCGCGACCGTCGAGCTCGCGGCGGGCCGCGCCGTCGACGTCGTCGTCGAGTACGCGTCCGGCTCGTCACCGGTCATCAGCGCGGCGCGTGTCGGCGTCCGGCCCACACCGGCCGCGGACTCCGTCGAGCGGGCCGTCGCCGCGGCCCGCGACGCCGACGTCGCGATCGTCGTCGTCGGGACGACGAACGAGTGGGAGTCCGAAGGCCACGACCGCACGTCGATGGACCTCCCGGGCGGCCAGGACGACCTCGTCGCGCGCGTCGTCGCGGCGAACCGCGACACCGTCGTCGTCCTGAACACGGGCTCCCCGGCGACGATGCCGTGGGCCGACGACGCGCGCGCCGTCGTGCAGACATGGTTCGGCGGGCAGGAGATGGCCGACGCGCTCGCCGACGTCCTGACCGGCGACGCGGAGCCGGGCGGACGCCTGCCGACGACGTTCCCGGTCCGGCTCGAGCACAACCCGAGCTACGGGAACTTCCCCGGCGAGCGGGACGAGGTCCGCTACGGCGAGGGCCTGCTCGTCGGCTACCGCTGGTACGACACGCGGCGGATCGAGCCGCGCTACTGCTTCGGCCACGGCCTGTCGTACACGACGTTCACGATCGGCGAGCCGGTCGCGTCGTCGACCCGAGTCGCGCCCGGCGAGCCGGTCCGCCTCGACGTCACCGTCACGAACACGGGCACGCGTGCGGGCAGCGAGGTCGTGCAGTGCTACGTCGCGCCGCGCGCCGCGCGGCTCGTCCGGCCCGAGCAGGAGCTGAAGGCGTTCGCGAAGGTCACGCTCGAGGCGGGCGCGTCCGAGACGGTCACGCTCACCCTCGACGAGCGCGCGTTCGCGTACTGGGATCCCGGCCGCCCCGACGCCGAGACGCTGAAGAGCCGCGGATCGGTCGTCCCGACGGGCGGCGGCGCGGACGGCGACGACGGACGACGCGCGCAGCCCGGCTGGCGGGTCGACCTGGGTGTCTACGAGCTGCGCGTCGGCCGGTCGTCGCGCGACGTGGCGCACACCGTGGAGCTCGAGATCACGAATCCGTAGACGGCGGGCGCGCGAGCATCTCCTCGAGCAGCGGCCGGAACATCACGAGGTCGTCGGGATCGTCGGGTTGCTCCGCGAGGCCGTACGCGATGCCGCGTGTGCTCGTGCGCACCGAGACGATCGCGAAGCGCAGCGCGGCGAAGACCTCGTACCAGTCCAGGCTGCGCGGTGTGTGACCGGTCAACGACTCGTAGGTGCTCGCGAGGTCGTCCCGCCGCATGAAGTCCGGCATGCCGGGCAGCCCGTAGCGCGCCGCGATGTCCTGGAAGAAGCGGTGCAGGAACGCCATCCACGCGAGGTCGACCTCACGCGGCCCGACCGTCGCCATCTCCCAGTCGAGGACCCCGACCGCGCGGAAGTCGCGGAAGAGGATGTTGCCGATGCGCGCGTCGCCCCAGTCGAGCACGGCGTCGCCCTCGACGGGACGGTGCTCGTCGAGCCACCCGAACGTCCGCTCGATGAGTGGATACCTGATGCCCTCGCGCGCCCACTCGTAGTACGCGCGCTCGTGGCCGAGCTGCTGGTCGAGCGGCGACGCGCCGTGCTCCGGATGGGCGAGGAACGACAGGTCGGCATTCCGGGGCGTGATCGTGTGGACCCGCGCGAGGACGCTCACCGCGTCGCGCTGCAGGCACTCCCGCTGCTCGGGCGTCGCGTCGGCGAGCCAACCGCCGAACACGTACGGCGGGACGTCGGGCGGCGCCTCGCCGTCGATCCCCGCCATGACGAGGAAGGGCACGCCGAGCCAGCGCACGTCGGGCTCGAGCCAGCGGACCTCGGGCGCGGGCACGTCCGTCCGCTCACGGACCAGACGCATGCAGCGGGCCTGGAGGTCGAGGTCGTAGGTCTGGAAGACGGGATAGACCTCGGGGAGCGGGGCGAGGCGCGCGACGCACGGCTGCGGCGGACCGTCGCCTTCGCGCAGCGTGAACAGCACGGTCTCGCTCGACATCCCGTTGCCGGGCGCGGCGACGTCCGAGACGGTGACCGCGCCGGGCATCGTCTGCGCGGCCCACTTCGCGAGCGCGGACGCGAGCTCGCCGACGTCGCGTCGCCACGGCGTCGTGAAGTCGTCGATCCCGCTCGCGCCGCCGGCCGTCGTCTCGTCGCTCATGCTCCCGCTCCTCCACGCGGGTCGACCACGCGGGCCGGGGACTCTACCGGCGAGCCTCTAACGTCGTGGACCGCGCGCACGTCACGAGGAGGCGTCGTGGAGTTCACACCGACCCCCGAGAAGCTGATCCCGGACCTGTCGCCGCGCGAGGAGCTCGTGCTGCTCGCGCGGACGTTGTGGCGCGAGGGCTACAGCGACCATCTCGCCGGGCACATCACGTGCAACCTCGGCGACGGCACCCTGCTGTGCAACCCGTGGCTGATCACGTGGAACGAGCTGCGCCCGGGCCAGGTGATCCGCATCGATCTCGACGGCGGGCTCGTCGAGGGCGATTGGCCGGTGCCGCTCGGGATCCCGTTGCACCTCGAGCTGCACCGTTTGCGCGACGACGTCAGGTGGGCGGTGCACAACCACCCGCTCTACGGCACGGTGTGGGCCGACATCGGCGAGGTGCCCCCCGTGCTCGACCAGAGCTCCGCGCTCGGCGGGGGCGAGCTGGTCCTCGTCGACGAGTACGACGGGCCGGTCAACGATCGGTCGAGCGCGCGCCGAGCCGTCGAGAAGATGGGCGACGCGCAGCTCGCGCTGCTCGCCGGACACGGCGTGTTCGTGCTCGGCGGCTCCGCGCGCGCCGTCCACCAGCGCGCGGTCGCGCTCGAGCAACGGTGCCAGCGCGCGTGGCACGTGCGCGCGGCAGGCGGGACCGCGGTGTCACGGCTGCCGGACGCGTACGTGCGCGGGATGCAGCGCAGTGACGGCGAGGGCTTCCGCGGGTTCTGGGAGGCGATGGTGCGCGAGGAGCTGCGCGCCGATCCCACGTTGCTCGACTAGTGGCGCGTCCCGCCGCGCTGGTCGAGCTCGAAGGCGCGAGCGTCCGCACCCCGGACGCGACCCTGCTCGCACCGCTCACGTGGTGCGTGCACGAGCGCGAGCACTGGGTCGTGCTCGGGCCGAACGGCGCGGGCAAGACGACGCTGCTGTCGTTGCTCGCGGCGCGGCGTCACCCGAGCGCGGGCCGAGTGCGGCTCCTCGGCCACGAGCTCGGACACGTCGACGTGCGGTCGTTGTGGCCCGAGCTCGCGCTCGTCGGGCACACGGTGGCGGACCGCGTCCCGCCCCGCGCGCGGGCCGTCGACGTCGTGCGAACCGGCGCGTCCGGAGCCCTGAGTCCGTGGTGGGAGCGCGCCGACCGCGACGCGGAGGACGGCGCACGCGCCCTGCTCGACCGGCTGGGGTGCGCGGATCTGGCCGACCGCACGCTCGACACGTGCTCGCAGGGTGAGCGTCAGCGCGTGCTGCTCGCACGCGCGCTCGCCGGTCGCCCACGGGTGCTGCTGCTCGACGAGCCCGCCGCGGGGCTCGACATGCCGGGCCGCGAGGCGTTGCTCGCCGCGCTCGAGTCGGCCGCCGGCGACGACGGCACCGGCGACCGCGGTGCCCTGCAGGCGACGTCGGTGCTCGTGACGCACCACCTGGAGGAGGTGCCGACGACCACCACCCACGCGCTGCTGCTCGCGCACGGCCGGGCGGTCGCGGCCGGACCGGTCGACACGGTCCTCACCGCGCGCAGCCTGGAGCAGTGCTTCGGCCTGCCCGTCAGCGTGGAGCGCCACGACGGCCGCTGGTTCGCGCGCGCCGCGCCCGACTGGCGCGACCGCTGAGCGCGACCGCGGGCGTCAGCCCCAGACGCCGGCGCGCCGCTGCACGAGCCGGTCGAGGTCGCCGGCGGTCACGATCCCGGCGACACGGCCGCCGTCGAGGACGAGGAGGCGCCCCTCCGCGCCGGTCCCGATGCGGTCGACGAGGACGGGCGCGGGCTCGTCGGGTCGCGCGGTCGGGACGTCCCGGACCGGCCACGCGATCTCGCCGACGACGCTGCTCGCGCGCCGATCAGGTGGGACGGCACGAACGCGCGCCAGCGTCACGACGCCGACCGCGTCGCCCTGCGCGTCGACCACGGGGAAGCCCGAGTGGTGGTGGCCGAGCAGGTAGTGGTCGACGAACTCCCGCGCGCTGATCCATGCGGGCACGACGACGGGATGGTGCGTCATCACGTCCGACACGGTGCGGCCCGCGAGCATCTCCTGCACCTGCGCCCGCTGCTCCTCGGCGCGCGCCGCGGCGACGAGGAACCAGCCGAGCAGCGCGAGCCACAGCCCGCCGCCCAGGCCCGTCCCCGCGGCGAACTCGACGAACCCGAAGCCGATCAGGATCCACCCGAGCACCTGGCCGGCACGGCTCGCCGTCTCGGTCGCGCGCACGCGGTCACCGTGGCGGGCCCACAGGAAGGCGTGCAGCAGGCGGCCGCCGTCGAGCGGCGCGCCGGGCAGCACGTTGAACACCGCGAGCACGACGTTGATCGCACCGAGCCACCACAGCACGGCGACGACGAGTGCAGGCGCCGCGACCGCGTGCGCGATCCCGGCCACGCCCGCGAGCACGACACCGATCACGAGGCTGACGAGCGGACCGGAGCCCGAGATCCACAGCTCCGCGCGCGGCGTCGGTGCTTCGTCGTGCATGCGCGTCATCCCGCCGAGCAGCCACAGGGTGATGCCGTCGACACGTACGCCCTCACGCCGGGCGACGACCGCGTGGCTCACCTCGTGCGCGAGGACCGCGGCGAGGAACGCGACCGCGGTGACGACGCCCGCGATCGCGTACGCGACGTCGGAGTAGCCGCGCGCGTCGGACGGGAACCGGCCGCCCGCGAGCCCGGCCGCGAGGAGCGCCCCGATGACGAGGAGGCTCCAGTGGAGGCCGACCTCGACGCCGGCGATCCGCCCCAGACGCACGCTGTTCTTCATGTCCCTCCGCCCTTACCCATCGGTCTACTGGGGACAACGCCGGGCGGGGGCCGTGGTGTTCCTGGTCAGCGCATCCCGAACCGGGTGGCCAGGTCGCGATCGCCGAGCAGCGCGTGCGTCCGTGCGACGCCGTCCGCGACGACCCGTGCGTGGTCGAACGCGAGCTGCACGCCTACGCGGTCGCCGCCGAGCGCGAGGTCACGCACGGGATGCACGCGCGCATCGGCCGCGTCGTCCGCCGCGTGCGGCTCGGGGAGGTCGCGCACGAGCGCGAGGTAGGCGACCGTGACGGTGCGCTGACGCGGGTCCCGACCGACGTCGCCGTAGCTGCCGAGCTGCGCGAAGTACACGAGGTCGTGCGTGTCGGCGGTGAGGTCGAGTCCGGTCTCCTCCTGCAGCTCCCGGCGCGCGGCGTCGTCGAGCGTGCGGTCGGTCGCGTCGAGGAACCCGCCGGGGAGCGCCCAACGACCCTTGAAGGGGTGGCCGCCGCGCCGCACGAGCAGCACCGACAGCTCGCCGTCGCGCACCGTCAGTGCGACGACGTCGACGGTGACCGCGACGCGGTCGTAGCGCGACGGGTCGTAGGACGCGAGGAACCGTGCCTCGTCGCCGAGGTCCGTCGCCTCGTCGTCGTTCACCCGTCACCCAGGCCCGGGACCACCTCCACGCCGGCGGCGCGCATCCGCGCGATCGCCGCCGCGCTGGTGTCCGCACCGACGCCGGCGACCGCGCCTTCGAGGACGCGCACCGAGAAGCCGGCTCGCGCGGCGTCGAGCGCGGTGGCGAGCACGCAGTGGTCCGTCGCGATGCCGACGACGTCGAGTGCGGTGACGCCGTGGCGTTCGAGCCACCCGTCGAAGGGCTCGTGCGTGAGGTGCTCGATCGCCTCGAACCCCGAGTAGCCGGGGCCGCGGTGACCCTTGTCGAACACGGCGTCGAGCTCGACGTCGTCGAGCGCGGGATGGAACGCCGCGCCTCGGCTCCCCGCGACGCAGTGCACCGGCCAGCTCCGCACGTAGTCGGGTTCGCTGCCCTCGCTCGCGAAGTGCTCGCCGGGATCGACGTGCCAGTCGCGGGTGGCGATCACGACCTCGTAGTCGCCCTCTTGCGCGAGCAGCACGACGCGCGTCGCGACGTCGTTGCCGCCGGCGACGGCGAGCGCGCCGCCCTCGCAGAAGTCGCGCTGCACGTCGACGACGACGAGCGCGCGCCGTTCGCCGTCCATGCGCTCCATGGTCGCGCTCCTCAGACCACGGTCGCGGTGATCGACGCGCCGCGACCGGACAGGTCGCGCGCGCCGTCGGGCAGCTCGGCACGCGCCGCAGACGCGTGCGCGCGTGACTCCTCGAGCGACGGCTGCGCGGCCACGACACCGTCGGTCACGACGCGCACCTGCAACGGGCGGCCGCCCGCAGGTGTGCGGTCGTCGAGGAAGAGGTGCTCGGCGTCGGCATGGCCCTCCGGGTCCCGGAAGCGGAACGCCCGCTTCTTGCCCGCGGTGGAAGCCTTCCCGACGGACAGCTTCGCGACACCGCGCAGGCGGCGCTCCTCGCGCGGCTCCTCGCCGACCGCGACGAGCTTGTAGACGAACCCGGGTGTCGGCGCGAGCACGACCTTGGTCCCGACGAGGAACGTGTCGACGGGCGTGCCGCGCAACCGGGCGATCGCGTGCTCGTCGAGGTCGCCGGACGCGACGATCCGGGTCCGGGTCGCGCCCAGCTCGTCGAGGAGCGCGCGCGCCCGCGGCACCTCCGTCGCGAGATCGCCCGAGTCGATGCGGACGGCGCCGAGGCCGGGCCCGGCGACGTCGACGGCCGTGCGGATCCCCGCGGCCACGTCGAACGTGTCGACGAGCAACGTCGTGCCCGGGCCGAGCGCGGCGACCTGCGCCGCGAACGCGTCGCGCTCGGACGGGTACACGAGCGTGAACGCGTGCGCAGCGGTGCCGGCAGTCGGGATGCCGTACCGGCGACCGGCCTCGAGGTTCGACGTGGACGCGAAGCCGGCGATGTACGCCGCGCGTGCCGCGGCGACGGCCGCGTCCTCGTGCGTCCGCCGGCTGCCGCCCTCGATCAGCGTCCGGCCGGCGGCCGCGTCGACCATGCGGCTCGCGCCCGACGCGACCGCCGAGTCGTGGTTGAGCACCGACAGGACGATCGTCTCGAGGACGACCGCTTCGCCGAAGCCGGCCTCGACGGTGAGCACCGGCGAGAACGGGAAGAACGTCTCGCCCTCGCGGTACGCGTCGATCGAGCCGGTGAAGCGGTACCGGCCGAGCCAGTCCAGGGTCGTGTCGTGCACGAGCCGCGTCGCGGCCAGGTACTCGAGCTCGTCGTCGCCGAAGCGGAACTCCTGCAGCTCGTCGACGAGCCGGCCGAGCCCGGCGACGATCCCGTACCCGTACCCGTCGGGCAGGCCGCGGGTGAACACCTCGAACACAGCGCGTACGTCCGCGGTTCCCGAGCGCAGCGTCGCGTCGAGCATGGTGAGCTCGTACGCGTCGGTCCGCAGCCCGATCGCGCGCGTGCCGGCGGCACGCGTGCGGTCAGGGATCACGGCTGCAATTTAGGGACGCGTGGCGGGTACGTACCCCGCCGCCGGGCGAGCGCGAGGAGACGGCGTGGGCACGCACGACGGGCACGAGACGATCGAGGTTGTCATCGAGATCCCGCGCGGGAGCCGCAACAAGTACGAGTACGACCACGAGCGCCACGTGATCCGTCTCGACCGCCGCCTGTTCACGGCGACGGTGTACCCGGCCGACTACGGGTTCGTGCCCGACACCCTCGGAGAGGACGGCGACCCGCTCGACGCGCTCGTGCTGCTGGAGGACCCGACGTTCCCCGGCTGCATGGTCACCGCGCGGCCCGTCGGCGTGTTCTGGATGAGCGACGAGAAGGGGCCCGACGCCAAGCTCATCTGCGTGCTGGACCGCGACCCGATGATGGACGACGTGGCCGACCTGCGCGACCTCCCGCAGCACCTCCTCGACGAGATCGAGCACTTCTTCGACGTCTACAAGGCGCTCGAGCCGGGCAAGTCGTCGTCGACGGCCGGCTTCGAAGGGCGCGACGCGGCCTGGGCGGAGCTCGACGCGGCACGACGCCGCGCCCACCCTTGACCCCAGCCCCGGGCGGTCAGTGCAGCGCTTGCAGGTGCTGCTGGAACACGTCGAGCCCGATCTCACCGGTGAGGCGCGACCCGACCTTGCCCTGCGAGTCGACGAACACGAAGTACGGGTAGGCCGGGGTGCCCAGCGCGTTCGCCGCGGTCGTGTTCTTGTCGTCGAGCATGACGGGCGCGAGGTTCGCGGGCCAGCGGATCGTCGAGCTGATCCAGCGGCCGGGCGGCCAGTTCGGGTAGCTCGGCGCCTGGGCGGTCACGACGAGCGTGATGCGGGGGTGGCCCAGCGAGCCGCTGTCGAGCTCCTGCACGAGCTTCGGCAGCTCGCGGTTGCAGTGCGGGCACCACGGCGCGCCGACGACGACGACCTGGGGGCCACCGCCGGGCTGGATGGTGACGGTCGCGCCCGTGGGCGACTCGCCCGTGATCGTGGGCAGCGCCGCCCCGTCACCCTTCGCCGGCTGGTTCTCGTCGAACTGCGGGAGCGCGCTGCCCTGCACGGCGACCTTGCCGTAGTCGACCGACGACCCGGTCGAGCCGCCGCTCTTGCTGCTCGCGCTCTTGCTGCTGCCGCCACCCCCGGACGCGACGACGGCCACGAGCGCGGCCACGCCGATCACGACGACGACCGCGACGGCGACGACGAAGCCGGCGGGTGGGCCCTGGCGCCCCCGCGTGACGGGGCGCTTCCGCGGCGGGGGCCGCCGGCCGGAACCGCCGCCCGGACCGGGTCGCTGGCTCACGTGCCGCTCCCTTCCATCACGCGCGCTCCTCGGTCGCGCGACGGCGCGGGACGCGTCGCTGCGTCGTCACCGTCACCGTCGACGTCGGCGTCGTCGTCCGCGAACGGGTCGGCGACGGCCGTGAGGACGGCGATCGCGACGAAGCCACACGCGGCCATGAACGGGATCGTCACGAACCCGAAGTGCTCGACCCACCGGATCGAGCAGGGGTTCGCGATGTCGCATGCACCCTCGCCGATGCCGAGGTGCTCGACGCCGAGGTGCCACAGCGAGATCGCCAGCCCGCCGACCGCGAGCGGGATCGCATACCACCGCACCGCTGCGTCACGCCGCAGCGCCGCGACGACGAGCACGACCGCGAGCGGGTACATGGCGATCCGCTGGTACCAGCACAGGCGGCAGGGCAGGAAGTGCGCGACCTCGGACAGGTACAGCGAGCCGGCGAGCGAGACGACCGCGACGGTCGCCGCGAGGCCGAGCGCGCTGCGCCGCAGCGTCAGCCCGAGTGCGCCGTTCGCGCGTGCACCCGTGGCGGCGACGACGGTGACGACCGCACCGGCGAGGGCAACCAGCGCGAGCAACGACAGGAACGTCGTCACCGCGTGCACGGACATGAGACGCCTCTCGGTGGGCGGACGGGACGCGACGATCGTCGCGCACGTCCCCGGCCACCCGGTGCGCGTGCCCGCGACCCGGGGCTACGTCGAGGCTCGACAGGTGGTCGCGATGCCGCGGACGGCGTCAACGAACGACTGCGGCGGGTTGTCCTCGTTCTTCTGGACCTCGGCGTAGAGGTCGGGGCGGGCGACGACCCCGTCGGCGACGCACTGCGCCACGCCGCCGGGAACGCTGCTCTGCTCGACGAACGTGGCCGCGAGCTCGTTGCGCGTCCCGACCATCGTGAGCGCGTCGTCCGCGAACGTCTTCGCCGTCGGGACGGGCGTCCCCGCGTCGCACGACGACAACGTCACCAGCCCGCCGTTCGTGTCCACCGTCGCCATGCCGGCCGGCATCGCGCCGGCCCAGCGCCGCAGCCCGTCCGCGATCGCGGTCGTGGCCGACGCGTCACGGCCACGGAACGCGGCCCGGACGCACAGCTCGTCACCACGACGGAACTCGATCATCGAGTCGCCGGCCCACCCGTCGGCCGCGCGGAGCGCGTCGGCGGCCGGCATCCGGCTGGCGAGGGTGAAGTACAGCCCGGCGGCACCGAAGGTGTCGGGAGCACCGTCCCGACGCTCCCCCGCGCGCAGCGCCGGCGTCGCGACGTGACGCGCGCCGCCGAGGTCGTCGCCGAGGATCGGCGCGAGCACGTCGAGATCCGTCCGGGGCGGGTCGCGGAACGCGTCGTCGATCGCACCGCCGCCGTGCAGCGCCTTGAACGTCTCGAGCATCGTCGGGCCGAGCGCGTAGGGCGTCTGCTGCAACGCGACGACGATGCCGGGGACGTCGTCGGTCTGCTGCTGGACGGACGACGAGTCCGCGTTCTGGCTCGCGTCGTACGCCTGCTGGTCGGCCTCAGAGAGCGTGTTGACGTAGGCGTCCTCGATCCGGACGGCGTCCCCCTCGACGAGCGCGGTGAGCGGGAGCTGCCGGTTGTCGCGGTCGGCCTGGTCCTGCAGCTTCGTGAGGTCGAAGTGCTGGTCCTGCAGCGCGTGGGTCAGCTCGTGCGCGAGGGTCACGCGTGTGTCCACGTCGAGCCGCTGACCGCGCACGCTGACGCGCTTCGTGTCGTTGTCGTAGAACGCGAGCACGTCCGATCCCTGGAGCGTGTTCGTCGCCGACAGCAGGTCGACGTCGCGGCCGATCAGCCCGAGGGCCCGCAGCAGGCCCTCGCTGCGCTGCAGATCACGCCGGTCGGACGCGCTGAGGTCCTTGTCGTCCGTCGTGACGAGCTTGCGGAACTTCGCGTCGGACAGGAAGTCGACGGGCACCGGGTGCTCGAACTTCAGGCCGCGCAGCTTCTCGACCTCGTGCGCGATCGGTGCGATGCGGGCGTCCCAGTGGCTCGGGTACGAGTGACCACCCGAACGGCCCACGAGCGCGTAGACGAGCCCACCCGCGCCGAGCACGACGACGAGCACCGCCGCGACGACGAGGGCAACCAGCCGGCCGCGCCGGCGACCGCCCGGGCGATCGGGCGGCGTCACGACGGCCGGCGGTGCCCACGAGTCGGCGGGAGGCGGCGGTCCCTGCATGTCCACGGTCACAAGGTCGTTGATCGACGGCGCGCGGGGGCGCCTTGACCCGGGATCGGACCACAGCCTGGGCGTGTCGTTACGACGCGGCGTTCCGGCGGACCGGCAGCGGCACGACCTGAGCCGGTGCGAGGAGGTCGTCGATCGCCGCCGCGGGCAGCGCGGGCGAGAAGAGGTGACCCTGCGCGTTGTCGCAGCCGAGGGACCGGAGCACCGCGGCTTGCTCGGCGCGTTCGACGCCCTCCGCGGTCACCTGCAGGCCGAGCGCGTGCGACATCGTGATGACGGCCTGGATGATCGCGGCCTCCGACGCGGCCTCGTCCATCCCCTCGACGAACGAGCCGTCGAGCTTCACGGTGTCGACGGGCAGTCGCTTGAGGTAGTCGAGCGACGCGTAGCCCGTCCCGAAGTCGTCGATCGCGACGACCACGCCGAGCGCGCGCAGCCGCTCGAGCGCCTCGATCGTGCGGGCCTCGTCCGTCACCGCGCACCGCTCGGTGATCTCGATCTGCAGCCGGTCGGCGTCGAGCCCGGTCTCGTCGAGCTGCGCGGCGACCTCGTCGACGGCCTCGACCTGGCGCAGGAACCGCGCGGAGAGGTTCACCCCGACACGGGGCGCGTCGGGCCCGAGCCGCTCGTGCCAGCGGCGCCCGTCCACGCAGGCGGTGCGCAGCACGAGCCGGTCGATGGCGACGATGAGGCTGCTCTCCTCCGCCAGGGGCACGAACGCGTCCGACGCGACGAGCCCGCGCGCCGGGTCGTGCCAGCGCGCGAGGGCCTCGAGCGTGACGACCTCGCCGTCGTCGAGCGCGACGACCGGCTGGTAGTGCACCGCGAGCTCGCCGTTGTGCACGGCGCGCCACAGATCGGCCTCGACCTCGAGCCGCTCGGCGACGCGTGGCGCGCTGGACGGGTCGTACAGCTCGTAGCGTCCCCGCCCCTTCTCCTTGGCGACGTACATCGCGAGGTCGGCCTCGCGCAGCAGCTCGTCGGCCGCGAGCATCGAGTCCCGCGACACCGCGATGCCGATGCTCGTCGTCACGAAGAGGTCGCGCCCGCCGATGGAGACGGGATGGCGCAGCGCGTCGAGGATGCGTTGCGCGGTCGCGGTCGCGTCGCCGACGTCCGTCAGGTGGTCGAGCAGGACCGTGAACTCGTCACCTCCGAAGCGCGAGACGAGGTCGTTGGGTCGCACGCAACGCCGCACGCGCTGCGCGACGTCGACGAGGAGGCGGTCGCCGATCTCGTGGCCGAGGCTGTCGTTCACGAGCTTGAACCGGTCGACGTCGAGGAAGAGCACGGCGACGCGCTCCCCCGCGTGGGACGCGCGCACGATCGATCGGTGCACGCGGTCGAGGAACGCGGTGCGGTTCGGGAGGTCGGTCAGCGCGTCGTGGAACGCCTGGTAGCTGAGGCGCTCCTCGAAGCCGCGCCGCTCCGTGATGTCACGCAGGTTCGCGACGACGCCGTGCACCGCCGGGTCGTCGACGAGGTTCGTGACGCTCATCTCGAACCACTTCCACGGACCGCCGCGGAACGACATGCGGATCTGCACGCGGTGGACCTGGCCGGGCCGGCCGTTGATCTCCTGGAGCACGCGCGCCGCGGCGAGGTCGTCGCCGTGCGCCAGCTCGACGGCGGGCACGCCGACCGCGTCCTCCGGCGGCGCGCCGAACACGGGCTGGAACGCCGGGCTCGCGTACGTGATCCTCGTGTCGCGCCCGATGACGAGGACCACGTCCGACGCATGCTGGACGAGCGCACGGAACCAGGCCTCGCGGCGGCGCGTCTCGGCCTGTGCACGCTCCTTCGCGCGTGTCTCCCATCCGAGCAGCCGGATGGTGACGGCCACGCCGACGCCGCACAGGACCGCGAGGCCGTGCACGAGCGGCGCATGGACGAGCGTCGGCGCGACGTGTGCCGCGATCGCGGCCTGACCGAGCGCGATGCCGGCGAGGGAGCACACGATCGCCGGGTAGGTCACGGCCGACCCGTCGCCCTCGAGGTTGTCGACGGTCCCGAAGACATATCCGACCGCGAGCGTCGGGCCCCACCCGAGCGCGTACACGACCGCGGTGATGCCCGCCATGTCGACCGCGATGCGCGCCCACAGCCGCGGCCCGCTCGCGGGTGACGGGACCGCGAGGTGCACGAGCGTGCGCGCGCACGTGACGGCGACGAGCAGCAGCGCGAGCAGCCAGAGCGGTGTCGACGCGATCACGCCTGCGCGCCTGCCGAGCCACAGCAGCGGGATGCAGACGAGCACCCACCAGCCCGTCGGCTTGCGCGACACCTCGCGTGCGTACGCGCGCAGCCGAGCCCCTGCCTCCGTCACCCCTGACGTATCGACGCGAACCGCTCACGAGTTGAACACGCCGCGCCCGGCGTCCGACCCGAGGGAGCCAGGACACATGACGCTAGAGTCAGGTTCCGTGACGTCCCCCGCGCGCAGCTCCCCGGCCCGGATCGTCTCCGTCGGCGCGTCGGCCGCCGGCCTCCGTCTCGACGCCGCCGACGTCGGCGCGGCCTGGGGTCGCGGCGGCGGTCGGGGACGGACCGCGGTCTGTGCGCCGGACGAGGACGTCCTCACGCTGGCCGCGGAAGCCGCGGGTCGCGCGCTGACCGCGGCCGGGATCGACGGGGCGACGGTCGACGGGCTCTGGTGGGGCACGAGCCGGCCTCCGTTCGCCGAGGGCCCGAGCCACGCGCTCCTCGCCGCCGCGGTCGGCCTGTCACCGAACTCGTCCGGTGCGCTGTGCAGCGGCTCGACGCACGCCGGGATCGAGGCGCTGCTCGCCGCGGCCGACGCGGTCGCGGCGGGATCCGCACGGGTCGCGCTCGTCGTCGTGTCGGACGCGGTCGTGCCGGGCCCGGGGACCCCGTTCGAGACGCGATCGGGTGCGGGCGCGGCGGCGGTCGTGCTGTCGGCGGGCGACGGCCCCGCGACCATCGGGGCGCGTGTCACGCGGACGCGCCCGTTCCTCGACCGCTATCGCGGCGACGACGAACCGGCGACCCGGGACGTCTACGACGCCCGGCTGTTCCGCGAGGAGGTCTTCGTGCCGCTCGTGCGCGAGGTCGCCGAGCAGCTCGGCGCCCTCGACGTGAGCGCGTGGTCGCTCCCCGACCCCGACGGCCGCCTCGGCGCCGCGGTCGCGAAGCAGCTCGGCGCCGGTGCACCGGCGTCGAGCGCGGCGTACGGGGCCGTCGGCGACACCGGCGCGGCGGCGGCCCTCCTCGGCGCGGCCCAGGCGTTCGACGCGCCGGGCGCGGTGGGTGTCGTCGCGTACGGCGGCGGGCGCGCGACCGGGGTCGTCGTGACGGTCGACGCGCCGGTCCCCGGTGCGGCCGGCACCGCCGACGCGCTGGCCGGCGGGCGGAGCGCGAGCTACACGGAGGTGCTGCGGGCCCGCGGCCAGCTCGTCGCGACGGGTGAGACGGTCCCGATGGGCGTGCCGCCGGAGAGCGCGATGTTCGTGCGAGGCATGGACGAGATGCTCGGTCTGCTCGGCGCGCGCTGCGCCGACTGCGGGACGATCAGCACGCCGCCGTCGATCCATCCGACGTGCGTGCAGTGCGGCGGCACGAAGCTGGAGCCGGTCGCGCTCGCGCGGCGCGGCGTCGTGCACACGTTCGTCGTCAACCAGACGATGCCCGCGCCGTTCGTCGCGCCGCTGCCGATCGCGGTCGTCGACCTCGAGGACGGCGCTCGCGTGATGCTGCAGGTCGTCGGGGACGGCTCGGGGCTGCACGTCGGCTCGCCGGTGGAGCTGGTGTTGCGCAGGTACGCGTACGAGCGCGGCGTGCCCGTCTACGGGTTCAAGGCGCGCGCGACGGCGACGCAGGACGACAACGCTGCGGAGGGTGTGTGATGGCGTGGAACCGGGTCGCGGTCGTCGGCGCAGGGCTGATCAAGTTCGGGGAGCTGTTCGACCAGAGCTACGAGCAGATGGCGGCGGGCGCGTTCAACGCCGCGGTCGACGCGGTCGACAAGGGGTTCGACCCGCACCAGGTCGAGGCCGCGTTCGTCGCGACGCAGCGGGGCACGCTGTGGGGCCAGGAGGGCATCGGCGGCAACACGGTGCCGACCGCCATCGGCCTCGCGGGCATCGCGTGCACGCGCGTCGAGAACGCGTGCCCGTCCGGCTCGGACGCGTTCCGGGTCGGCGCGATGGCGGTCGCGAGCGGCGTGTACGACGTCGTGCTCGTGATCGGCGTCGAGAAGATGCGCGACAAGTCGACCGAGGAGGGGCTCCTGTCACGCGCCGCGGCCGGTCACCCGATCCTCACCCGAGGAGAGACCGCGCCCGTGCTGTTCGCGCCGTTCGCGACGCGTCACATGCACGAGTTCGGCACGACCCGCGAGATGCTCGCGTCGGTCGCGGTGAAGAACCACCACAACGGTGCGCTCGACCCGTACGCGCACTTCCAGAACGAGATCACCGTCGACGACGTGATGAAGTCGCCGCCGGTCTGCACGCCGTTGCACCTGCTCGACTGCTGCCCGCAGACCGACGGCGCCGCGGCGACGATCCTCGTCAACGCGGAGCGCGCCCGCGAGTTCACCGACAAGCCGGTGTACGTCGCGGGGTTCGGCGTCGCGACGGACCACCCGTACCTGCACGAGAAGTCGAGCTTCGTAGGGCTCCAGGCGACGACCGAGGCGTCGAAGCGCGCGTACGCGATGGCAGGGATCGAGCCGTCGCAGGTCGACATGGCCGAGGTGCACGACTGCTTCACGATCACCGAGATCCTCGACATCGAGGACCTCGGGTTCGTCGACAAGGGCAAAGGCGGCGTCGCGTCGCTCGACGGCGAGACGTCGCTCACGGGCCGCATCCCGGTCAACACGTCGGGCGGGCTGCTCGCCAAGGGGCACCCGATCGGCGCGACGGGCGTCGCGCAGCTGACGGAGTGCTGGTGGCAGCTGCGCGGGGAGGCGGGCGACCGGCAGGTCGAGATCCGCAACGGCTACGCGCTGCAGCACAACGTGGGTGGCCGCGGCTCGGGTGTGTCGGTCGTGAACATCCTGACGAACCAACGGTGACCGCCACGGCGACCGGCGTCCGGGTCGAGACCGGCGACGACCACGTCTGTCGCATCACGCTCGACCGGCCCGAGGCGAAGAACGCGCTCTCGATCGAGATGCGCGACACGATCGTCGACGCGGTCCGCGCGGGACGCGCCGACCCGGACGTGCGCGCGCTGCTCGTCACCGGTGTCGGCGACGCGTTCTGCGCGGGCATGGACCTCGGGGCCTCGACGGTCGCGCGAGCCGGTGGCGGCGAGTTCGAGACGCGCTCGACCTCGGAGGCGTTGCGCGTCGGCGTGCAGGCGTTCATCCGGGAGCTGTGGGAGCTCGACAAGCCGACCGTCGCCGCCGTGAACGGCGTCGCGGTCGGGCCCGGTGCGCACCTCGCGCTGGCGTGCGACTTCGTGATGGTGCACCCCGAGACGCGCTTTCTGTGGTCGTTCGCGAAGTGGGGGCTCGTCGTCGACGCCGGTGGCGCCTACCTGCTTCCCCGCCTCGTCGGGCTGCCGCGCGCCAAGGCGATGGTCATGCTCGGCGAGGGCTGCAAGGGCGCGGAGGCGGTCGACCTCGGCCTCGCGTACCGGTGCGTGGCGCAGGACGAGCTCGACGCCGAGGCGACCGAGCTCGCCGCCCGTCTCGCGGCGGGTCCGACGCGCTCGCTCGGCTTGTCGAAGCAATTGCTCAACGCGAGCTTCGAGACCGACCTCGCGCACTCGCTCGACCGCGAAGGCGCGTTCCAGTCGCTCGCGACGACGTCGTCCGACCTCGTCGAGGGCATGGCCGCGTTCAAGCAACGCCGCGACCCCAGGTTCACCGGGCGGTAACCACGCGAGATGCGGCACTGACGTACGGAATCCGTACGTCAGTGCCGCATCTTCGCGTCACCAGAGCTCGTCGACGTACTTGTCGGTGCCGATGACGGTCCGGAAGAACGGCGCCACGAGGTGGACGTCGCCGAGGCCCTGCTTGCCGATGCCGTCGGTGTAGCGGTGGAACCGGTCGAGGGTGTCGCGCACGTCGCCGGACACGAAGAACAGCTGGCACGCGCGCTCGGGCCCGCCGGCGCGTGAGCCGAGGTCCATGGGAACATCCTTCTCGTCGTTCTCGCCCGCCGACGGTGTCCACGTGCTCGCGATCTCGATGCCGGACCCCTGCATCAGCTCGGGCAGCAGCTCCTTCGACACCTTCTCGTGGAACCCGCGCGCGTCCGTGCCGCGCGCGTCGAACCACGCGGCGACGAGCCCGTCGTAGCCGTGGTCGAGCGCGAGCTCGACCGGCACCGCGACGTCGTCGGGATCGCGGTAGACCGCCCCGAGGTGGTCGAACAGCACGGTGTGCACGTGCTTGCGCTCCGCGAAGCCGCGGCCCTGCGCGTAGAGGTCGCGCACCTGCGGGCGGGCCCATTCGCCGAAGTGCTCCTCGTGATGGCCCTTCTCGACCCAGTAGATCGCGACGTACGAGCCGGCGTCGATCGGGTTCGCGATCGTCGTGTCGCCCTTCGGCCAGCGCAGGTCCTTGAGCTCGCGTGTCGCCACCCACCGGCTCCCCGCGAAGAGGAACGGGCCGATCATGCAGCCCGCGTAGAAGTGGTCCCGCTCGTACCACCGGTTGTACGCGCGCTCGTAGCCCTTCGACGGGTCCACGAGCGTGAGCAGCATGCTCCCGACCTTGATCGCGTAGTCGTCGACACCACCGACGTCGAGCGGGTAGTTCACGGTTGCCTCCGGCAGCTCGGTCCGACGGGTCCGGCGGCGACGCTATCTGACACGCCCTCAGGTGCGCGCCGCGCCTCGCCGAGCAGGCTCGGGTACCGTCCGCCGCCCGCGCCGAACGCGCAGCAGCGGGACGACAGGAGGTCGCGCCATGCCCACCGTCGAGACGGTCCGCGGGCCCGTCGACACCGCCGCGCTCGGGCCGACGTTGATGCACGAGCACGTCTTCGTCCTCAACACCGAGATCCAGCAGAACTACCCGGGCGACTGGGACGAGGAGGAGCGCGTCGCGGACGCCATCGCGAAGCTGAACGAGCTGAAGGCCCTGGGCATCGACACGATCGTCGACCCGACCGTCATCGGCCTCGGTCGCTACATCCCGCGCGTGCAGCGCGTCGCCGCGCAGACCGAGCTCAACATCGTTGCCGCGACGGGTGTCTACACGTACAACGACGTCCCGTTCTGGTTCCACTACCGGTTCCCGCAGCTGCAGCCCGACGGCGTCGACGTGATGGTGAAGATGTTCGTGCGCGACATCACGCAGGGCATCGCCGACACGGGCGTGAAGGCCGCGATCCTCAAGTGCGTCACCGAGGAGGCGGGCCTGACACCGGGCGTCGAGCGGGTGCTGCGGGCGACGGCGCGCGCGCACCGCGAGACCGGTGTGCCGATCACGACGCACACGAACGTCCAGCACTACCGCGGTCGTGACCAGCAGCGCGTCTTCAAGGAGGAGGGCGTCGACCTCGAGCGTGTGATCGTCGGCCACTCGGGTGACAGCACCGACCTCGACTACCTGCGCGAGCTGATGGACAACGGCTCGTACATCGGGATGGACCGCTTCGGCGTGGACGTGATCCTGCCGTTCGAGGACCGGGTGAACACGGTCGTGAAGCTGTGCGAGCAGGGCTACGCCGAGAAGATGGTCCTCTCGCACGACGCGTCGTGCTTCATCGACTGGTTCGACCTCGAGGTCCTGCACGTCGGCGCGCCGAACTGGAACTTCACGCACATCTCGGACGAGGTCCTCCCGGCGTTGCGCGACCGCGGCGTCACGGACGCGCAGATCGACGCGATGCTCGTCGGGAACCCCCGCCGGATCTTCGAGAACGTCGGCGCGTACTGACGGCGGGTGGGCTTTGGCCCGCCTGCGAGACCCGCCGCTACTGTCTGACACCGACGTCAGCAACCCGCCACGTGAGCACGACAGGAGTGAGCATGGGCCTGTTCGACGGGAAGGTCGCGATCGTCACCGGCGCGGGTCGCGGCATCGGGCGCGCCGAGGCGATGCTGCTCGCGGCCGAGGGCGCGTCGGTCGTCGTGAACGACCTCGGCGGCGACTTCAGCGGCGAGGGCAAGGACGACCGGCCCGCGCAGCTCGTGGTCGACGAGATCACGGGCGCGGGCGGCACGGCGGTCGCCAACTACGACGACATCGCGTCGTGGAAGGGCGGCGAGGCCGTCGTGCAGCAGGCGATCGACACGTTCGGCGGGCTCGACGTGGTCGTGAACAACGCCGGGATCCTGCGCGACAAGATGAGCTTCAACATGGACGAGTCCGACTGGGACGCCGTCATCAAGGTCCACCTGAAGGGCCACTTCGCACCGAGCAAGTTCGCCGCCGCGTACTGGCGTCAGCAGAGCAAGGCGAGCGGCGGGCCCGTGAACGCGAAGATCGTCAACACCGCGAGCGAGTCCGGCCTCTACGGCAACGCCGGCCAGGCCAACTACGCGGCCGCGAAGGCAGGCATCGCGGCGTTGACGATCGTCATGGCGCGCGAGCTCGAGCGGATCGGTGTCCGCGTGAACGCGATCGCACCGGTCGCGCGCACTCGCCTCACCGAGACCGTCGCGAGCGGGTTCATGAACGCGAAGGAGGGCGAGTTCGACAAGTTCGCACCCGAGAACGTGGCCGCCGGGGTCGCGTGGCTCGCGTCCGACCTCTCGGCCGGCGTCACCGGCCAGGTGCTGAAGATCCAAGGCGGGCTCGCGCAGATCGTGCAGGGCTGGCGGCCGATCACCGAGATCACGTCCGACAAGCCGTGGACGATCGCCGACATCGAGTCGGGCCGCGACACGCTGTTCGCCAAGTCCGACCCCGGCGTGCCACCGTTCATGTTCGGCCCGCAGGGCTGAGCGCGAGGGCCGTCCGCCGATGCACCTCGCGTGGGGTCCCGAGGAGGAGGCGTTCCGCGCCGAGCTCGTCGCGTTCCTCGACGAGCACCTTCCACCCGAGGCGCACCGGTTCCACGACTTCGCGGCCGCCGAGGACGAGGCGGGCGACGTCATCCCGCAGTGGGCCCGTGACTGGCAGGCGACGCTGTTCGACCACGGGTGGATGGTGCCCGGCTACCCACCCGAGCTCGGCGGCCGGAACGCGACACCCGTCCAGACGCTCGTGTACCTCGAGGAGATGGCGTCGCGCGGGATCCCGCGCGCGGTGCACTTCCCCGGGTACGCGATCGTCGGTCCGAGCCTGCTCGAGTTCGGCAACGACGCGCAGAAGCAGCTCGTCCCCGCGGCCATACGCGGCGACACGGTCTGGTGCATCGGGATGAGCGAGCCCAACGCGGGCTCGGACCTCGCAGGACTGCAGACGCGCGCGGAGCTCGACGGCGACCGGTTCGTCGTCAACGGGCAGAAGGTGTGGACGAGCTACGCGATGCACGCGCAGAAGTGCTTCTGCTACGTGCGCACCGACCCGGACGCTCCGAAGCACAAGGGCATCAGCGTGCTCATCATCGACATGGACACGCCCGGCATCGACATCCGCCCCCTCCGTCACATCAACGGGCTCGCCGGCTTCGCCGAGGTGTTCTTCACCGACGTCGTCGTCCCGCGCGAGAACCTCGTCGGCACGCTGAACGACGGCTGGCGCATCACCCAGGGCTCGCTGGCCCACGAGCGGGGCGGCCTGTGGGTCGAGGGCGTCGCCCGTCTCGAGCAAGGCGTGCGCGCGCTCGTGGATCTCGCGCACCGCGTCGGGGTCGCCGACGACCCGACCGTGCGACGGCGCATCGCGGAGTCCTACAGCAAGGCCGCCAGCCTGCGCGCGCTGGGCTACAAGGGCTTCACGAGCTTCGCGCAGGGCAGCTCGGCACCCGAGCACTCCTACATGAAGATGGCGACGTCCGAGGCGAGCAAGGCGGTGTTCGAGCTCGGGATGGAGATCCAGGGCGCATACGGACCGGTGGTCGACCCCGAGCGCGGGCAGGAGGACGGCCGCTGGGCACGCGGGTTCATGACGAGCTTCGCGGGGACCATCGCGGGAGGCAGCGCCGAGATCCAGCGCAACATCATCGCCCAGCGCATCCTGGGACTCCCTCGGGGGTGACGGTGACGACGGCGCGTTGGGTCGCTTTGTCGGCCATACGACGACTTTCTGTCCCAACACACGACCGGTAGATGGACTTCGCACTCACCGACGAGCAGGAGCTGCTGCGCGACACCGCGCGCGCGTTGCTCGCGCGCGAGTGCCCGACGTCGTTGCTGCGCGCGCACATGGACGACCCGTCGGTCGCGCGGCCGCTGTGGGAGCACCTGCGCGAGTTCTGCGCGCTCGGCACGGGGTCGGCCGTCGACCTGTGCCTCTTCGTGGAGGAGACCGGCTACGTCGCCGCGCCCGGACCGTTCTTCGCGACGGTCGCGCTGTTCGCACCGCTGCTGGACGCGATCGGCTCGGACCTCCTCGAGAAGGTGCTCGCAGGCGAGGTGACCGGAACGGTGGCGGTCGCGGGGCCCGACGGCGTGTGGCGCGCGAACGGCGACCCGGCGAAGACGTTCGTGCCCGAGGTGGCCCGCGTCGAGCACGTCGCCGTCGTCGACGCCGGACCGGTCGTCACGATCGTCGACACACCGCCCGCGCGACTCATCGAGACGATCGACACGACTCGCCGCCTGTTCGACGTCGACACCTCGTCGCTGCGAGCGTCGCCCGCCACTCCCGTCGACGAAGGCGCGCTCACGCGCGTCCTCGAGCGCGCGACCGTCGCGCTGGCGGCGGAGCAGGTCGGCACGTGCCGGCGCCTGTTCGACATGTCGCTCGCGTACGCCAAGGAGCGCGTGCAGTTCGACCGGCCGATCGGCTCGTTCCAGGCCGTCCAGCACAAGCTCGCGGACATGGCCCTCGACCTCGAGCGCGCGTGGGCGGCCGTCTACTACGCGGCGATGACGCTCGACGCCGACGACCGTGAACGGCACCGCGCGACGCACGCGGCCAAGGCGACGGCGGGCGTCGCGGTCCGCCGCATCGGCAAGGACTCGGTGCAGATCCACGGCGGCATCGGCTACACGTGGGAGCACGACCTTCACCTGTTCGTCCGCCGGGCGTTCGCGTCGGAGGCATGGTTGGGCAACGCCGACTGGCACCATGACCGGCTCGCGGAGCTGATCACGTAGCGGCGCGAGCCGGTCTCCGGACCGGTCGTCACGGAGGGGGCACATGGCACGGATGCGCACGCTCGTCGTCGTGCTCGCCGTCGTCGCGACGATCGTCGCGGGGACGGGGATCGCGCTGGCCGACTTCCCGCAGACCGCGCCCAACGACCCGGGCTACGCGCCGGCCGAGGGCAGCCCGGCGAACTGCCTGACGCACTCCGTCAACGAGGACCAGTACCACCTGTACTCGTTCATCCCGCAGTGCGCGAAGGCGACCGCGCACGACCCGGAGAACGCCGCCGGCATGTCGGCCGACGCGGCGTGGCGCGACTACACGACGGGGCGTCCCGACACGGTCATCGCGTACGTCGAGGGCGGCATCAACTGGCACTCGCCCGACGCCCGCGACCTCGTCGACAAGGTCTACCTGAACAAGGGCGAGCTCCCGCTGCCGTACGGGTCGACGACCTACGACGCCAACCACGACGGCGTGTTCAACGTCGAGGACTATGCGCACGACCCGCGCGTGCACGACACGAACGGCAACGGCTACCTCGACCCCGAGGACCTGATCGTCGCGTTCTCGAACGGCAAGGACGACGACCACGACGGCTACGTCGACGACATCTCCGGGTGGGACTTCTACGACAACCAGAACGACCCCGCGACGTACGACAGCGCCTACGGCCACTCCGACAACCAGATGCGGCAGGCGGCCGCGCAGACGAACAACGGCTTCGAAGGCGCGGGTGTCTGCCCCGGCTGCATGATCCTGCCGATCAAGGCCGGCGCCGAGGCGCTCGACCGCACCGACGACCTCGCCCAGGCGTGGTGGTTCGCGGCGGACTCCGGCGCGTCCGTGATCGTCTCGGTCACCGCGGACCTCGGCTACTCGAGCTTCATGCGCCAGACCGTCGAGGCGCTGTGGCGCAAGGGCGTGATCATGGCCGAGTCGTCGAACGACTTCGACTCGACCGACCATCAGGGCGGCATGTTCTGGCCGCACGTGCTGCCCGGCAACGGCATCCTGTCGAGCTCGGCGGGCGTGCCGGGCACCGCGGCGAACGCGCTCACGACGAACTTCCGCGAACGCTCCGACCTCACGTCGTTCGGGACGCACAACATGTTCTCGGTGCCGACCCAGGGCGGGAGCACGTCGGAGTCGACACCGACGATCGGCGGCGCGGCCGCGCTCGTGTCGTCGTACGGACGCGTCGCGTCCGACCAGGGTCTGATCCACGGCGCGCTGAGCGGTCCCGAGGTCGTGCAGGTGCTGCGCGCGACGGCGTCCGACATCGACGACCCGACGCTGCGGTGGCCGGGCGCGCCCGGATGGGACCTCCAGTACGGCTACGGCCGGCCCAACGTCCACCGCGCGATGCAGGCGATCTCGACGGACGACATCCCGCCCGTCGGCTGGATCACGTCGCCCGACTGGTACTCGATCTACGACCCGACGGTGACGTCCCGCGTCCCGGTGCAGGGCCACGTGGAGGCGAAACGTTCCACCGGCTACTCGTGGACGCTGCAGTTCGCGCCGGGCGCGCAACCAACCGAGTCACAGTTCGTCACCGCCGGGACGGGTACGGGCACGACGCCGCGCGACACGACCCTCGGCACGCTCGACCTGTCGAAGATCCCGCCGTCGTTCTGGAACGCCCCGTACCAGGAGTCGCACACCAAGTCGCTGGAGGCCACCGAGCAGTACACGGTGACGATCCGTCTCCGCGTGACGGACGCGCACGGTCGTGTCGGCGAGGACCGGCGCACGATCGCGGTGCACCACGACCCCGCGCTGCGGACGGGGGCGCCCCTCCGGTTCGGCATCGGAGGCGAATCGCAGACTGCGCTCGTCGACCTCCAGGGAACCGGTCACCTGGCCGCGGTGTTCGGTGACGCCGACGGACGGGTCCACGCGATCGACCCGACGACGGGACACGAGCTCCCCGGCTGGCCCGCGCGCACGGACCCGACCGTCGTGACGAAGACCCACGCGGGCATCGACCCGGGCCACGAGTCGATCGTCGCCAGCGTCGCGGTCGGCGACCTCGACCACGACGGACACCTCTGGGTCGTCGCGACGTCGACGGCGGGCAAGGTCTACGTCTTCGACTCCACCGGCCATCGACGACCGGGGTGGCCGCTGACGATGAACCACGGCGTCGTACCGCCGCCGATCCCGCGTCCCGCGCTCCCGCACACGCGCCTGCCCGTGCAGGGCGCGACCGCGTCGCCCGTGCTGGACGACCTCAACGGCGACGGGCACCTCGACGTCGTGCAGGCCGGTTGGGACGGCTACCTGCACGCGTGGGACGCGAACGCGAAGCCGCTGCCCGGATGGCCGGTGCACGTGACGTTGCCCGCGGGCTTCACCCCGCCCGCCGGGACGACGATCGTGAACGACAACAAGCTCGACGCGACCGCGACGATCGCGGACCTCGACGGCAACCACCGTCCCGAGATCGTCGTGCGCAGCCAGTACAGCGCGATCACCGGTGACGGCATCCAACCCGGCGGCACGTCGTACCTCTTCGCCTACCACGCCAACGGCACGCCCGTCGCGGGATGGCAGCCGCTCGCGATGCCCGGGCTGCTCGAGTACTACGGCTCCGCGCAGGAGTTCATCACCGAGGGCTCCGACGTCCCCGTCGCCGCCGACGTGAACGGGGACGGCCGCGACGAGATCGAGTCCGCGCCCGTCTTCACCCCGCCGCGCCTGTTCGGCGGGAACGGCACGCTGATGACGACATACGGTTCGGACGCCGCCGCGACGAGCGCGTTCCTCTCGATCCTCGGCAACCGCGCGGGCCTGTTGACCGGCTCGGTCACGCCGGTCGACATACCGATCAGCTTCACGACGAGCGGCGTGTTCGGCCGCGTCGGCGGCGGGCCGTTGTCGTTCGTCGCACCCGCGACCAGTGCGGGCTCGATGGCCGCCGCGCTGCTCGTGCCGTCGTCGGGGTTCGGGATCCACAACCTCGACACGGCGTACGACGCCGCGACCGGCGCGCCACGTGCCGGCTACCCGACCACCTTGCAGGGCCTCGACTTCCTCGGCGCCGCGCTCGTGACCGACGTGAACGGCGACGGCAAGCCCGACGTCGTCGACACGACCGACTCGTCGGCGCTGTCCGCGCACGACGGCGCGGGCGCGCTCGTGACCGGGTTCCCCCGCTTCACGGGTGGCTGGGCACTGTGGTCCGCGAGCGCGGGTGACGTCGCGGCGAGCGGGACGAACGACGTGGTGGTCGTGACACGCGAGGGATACCTGTTCGACTGGAAGACGGCCGGCCGGGCGAGCGCGAACTCCGAATGGTGGACGTACCACCACGACGAGCACCGCACCGGCCGCTACGGCGTCGACACGCGCCCGCCCGGGACGCTGCGCGACCTGCGCCGCGCCGGCAGGACGGTGACCTTCACCGCGCCCGGTGACGACTGGTACGACGGGCGCGCGCTCGGATACCTCGTGCTGTCGTCGAAGGGGTTCTTCGGCGTGCTGTCGTCCGGACCGGCGGGGACCACGCAGACGATCACGCTGCCGGCCGGCGCGCAGCACGTCGGCGTCGTGGCGGTCGACGCGGCAGGGAACTTCGGCCCGCTCGTCCTCGCACCCGGCCCCTGAGAGAGACCTCATCGGTACTGTCGAGATAGCTGATAGGCTATCGGCATGGCAGCAGACCGTCCCGGACGCCAGGTCCTCAGCAGGGTCGACACCGGCGCGCTGGTCCGCGACGCGCGCCGGTACGCGGGCATCACCCAGGCGGAGCTGGCCCGCCGCCTGGGGACCAAGCAGTCGGTGATCTCACGGTGGGAGCGCGGCGCCGACATCCCGCGCGTCGACACGCTCGGGCGCATCCTCCAGGCGTGCGGCTTCGAGGCCGACCTCACCTTCCGGCGCCACGACGACGAGGACCGCACCCAGCTCGCGCTCAACCTCGCGATGACGCCCGCGCAACGTCTCCGGACCGTCGAGCACGTGTCGCGGTTCGCCGCGAGCGCCCGACGGCACGACCGAGCCAGTGCCTGAGCCGCTCCAGCCCGAGGCAATGCTGCGCGTGCTCGCCGAGCACGACGTCCGCTACGTCTTGATCGGCGGGCTCGCCGGCGTGCTCTACGGATCTTCGGCGCTGACGAACGACGCCGACATCTGCCCCGAGCGGTCGCACGAGAACCTGGTACGGCTCGCCGCGGCGTTGCGGCAGATGGACGCGCGAGTGCGCGCGCACACAGAGCCCGACGGACTGGCCTTCGCCTGCGACGCCGAGCTCCTCGCGCGTATGGCGATGGTGAACTGCACTACGCGCTACGGCGACTTCGACATCTCGTTCGTCCCGGCGGGGACGAACGGCTACGACGACCTCGTCGAACACGCGGTGCACTTCGACATCGACGGCGTTGCCGTGAAGGTCGCCTCGCTCGCCGACATCATCCGGTCGAAGGAGACCGCGAACCGGCCGAAGGATCACCGGACCCTGCCGATCCTCTACGCACTGCAGGACGAGATCGAGGGTCGTAGGGGCGGGCGATAGCACGCGCGACGCCTCGACGTCCGCGCCGCGCGTCAGCCCCGCAGCGCGCCCGGTTCGTCGAGCCAGCGGTTGAGCGCGACCGTGCGCGCGTTGCGGCACACGAGCACGTGCTCCACCGCGCGTCGGATGCGGCGCTGCTGCCCGGCCGTGATCGCGACCTGCCGGAGCAGGTAGTCCGCGGCCGCGCCGTGATCCTCCTCGGCGTACGCGTGGACCTTGAAGTTCTCGACGTCGATGCCGTAGTGCTCGCGCATCCCCTCGTACATCTTCTTCGCGTACCCGGTCGACGCGGCGAAGCGCTCCCCCGCCCAGCCGAACGCGGCGAGGCCCTCCTCGTACGAGCGACGCATGTAGAAGAGCGTCGTGAACACCGAGCCGATCGACTCCGGCATCGCGCGGTACGACAGCAGCTCGTCGTCGCTGATGCCGAGCTGCCGGGCCCACTCGATCTTCATGTCGACATGGTTCCGGTCGCCCGCGAAGCCGGTCTCGTCGGCGAGGTTCTGCAGCCAGTGCTGGAAGTGCTCGCTCGTGCCGAGGTCGAGCGCGTCGACGTCCGGCGCGTTCGACACGATCGAGCCGAACTCGGTCGTGTACCACTTGCCGAGGAAGTAGTACTCCTTGGCGAGCCGCTTCAGGAGCTCCATCGACAGGGTCCCGTCGGCGACGCGCTCCCACACGAGGTTCTTCTCGGTCGCGATCTCGGCCTGCAGCGCCTCGAGCCCGGCCATGAACTCGTCGACGGGCAACGCGCCCTCCGTCTCGGCACGAGACCCGCGAACGTCGACGAACTCCCGGTGCTCGGACACGGCACACCTCCGGTTGCTCCCCGCGGCCGCTTCGAATGTACGGCGGCCCGACGGCCGTGTCAGCCGGGGACCGGCCCACCGGGCCGGTGTACGCTTGAGGTGACGCACGTGTCAGCTTCAGCCGTGACCCGCGTGACCCGGAGGCAGCGATGACCCACGTCGACCTCGTCCAGCTCGCCGGCCACCGGGGTCGCCTGAGCGAGCGCCCCACCGTCGACCAGGTGACCGCCGAGGTCGTGCGCGGCGCGATGGAGACCATCTGCTTCGAGATGGCGACCTACGTCAGCCGCACCGCGACCACACCGATCCTCAACCAGAGCAACGAGCGCAACGCGACGATCCTCGACGCCAAGGGACGGCTCGCGGCGCTGTCGGTCGGCATCCCGCAGTTCATGCTGACGTCGACGTTGCCCGTGCGCTTCGCGCTCGAGTTCCTCGGCGCGGACGAGTTCCGCGAGGGCGACGTGTTCGTCGCCAACGACCCGTACCACGGCGGCGGGCACCTCCCCGACTACAACGTCTTCGCACCCGTCTTCGCGGACGACGCCGACGGCAACCGGCGCATGGTGCTCATCGCGAGCATCCAGTGCCACCACGGCGACACCGGCGGTGGTGTGCCCGGCGGTTACAACGTCACCGCGGGCGACATCTGGGGCGAGGGCGTCCGGTGGCCGGCCGTGAAGGTGATCGACCGCGGCGTCGAGCGGCGCGACGTGCTGTACGCGCTGCAGGCGAACAACCGCCTCCCCGACTACATCGGCGACCTGCGCGCGCAGATCGGCGCGGCGCAGCTCGGCGTCCGTCGCCTGAGCGAGGTGATCGACGCGTACGGCAGGCAGGGCGTCGAGGAGTCCGTCGACCACATGATCGACTACGCCGCGAAGCGCTTCCGCGAGGAGGTCGCCGAGTGGCCCGACGGCGTGTACGAAGCCGACGCGTACGTCGACCACGACCCGCTCGGCAATCCCGACATCCACCTGCACGTGAAGATCACGGTCGACGGCGACGACCTGACGATCGACTACACGGGCAGCGACACGCGCCAGGAGATCCAGGCGTGGTCGACGTTCGGCAACACGCGCGGCTACACGATCGGGCAGATCGCCTCGATGATGGACCCCGAGATCCCGAAGAACGAGGGCTTCTTCGACCAGATCAAGCTCGTCGTGCCGAAGGGGTGCGTGCTCAACCCGCACCCGAACAAGCCGGTGAGCGCGGGCACGCACCACCCGGGCGCGGACGTCGGCGAGGTGATCGCGGTCGCGATGCAGCACGTCCTGCCGGACAAGGCCGTGCCCCAGACCTACAAGACGGGCATCCCGACGATCATCGTCGGCCAGGACCCGCGCACCGGCGCGACGTTCACCGACCATTCGGCCGAGGTCTACGCGGGCTGGTGCAATGCGGCGAAGGGCATGGACGCGTGGGGTGCGCAGAACGCGAGCTTCGGCAACCTGTGGAAGGCGACCGCCGAGATCAACGAGAGCCTCTACCCGCACGTCCAGTGGAGCCGGGACTACCGCACGGACTCGGGCGGTGCGGGCCAGTGGCGCGGCCTGTGCGGCAGCCACTACGAGAAGGAGGTGCTCGTCGACGCGAAGGTCTACACGTACGTCGTCGGCATGAAGTACCCGATGCCTGGGATCTGCGGCGGCGACCCCGGCGAGCCGAACAAGATGGTGATCCGCTACGGCTCCGACGACCCGTTCGTCGTGCAGCACACCGCGGACTGGGTGCCGATCAGCGCCGGCCAGCGGATCATGTACGACTACGGCGGCGGCGGCGGTTGGGGCGATCCGCTCGACCGCGACCCGCAGGCCGTGCTCGACGACGTCCTCGACGAGTACGTGAGCGTCGAGGGCGCCACGCGCGACTACGGCGTCGTGCTGACCGGCTCGCTCGACGACCTCACGCTCGCGGTCGACGAGGACGCGACTCGGGAGGTCCGAACACAGCGGCGGACACATTCGTGAGCCGGATCGGAGCGGCGAGCGACCGCGGCCCGGGTATCCCGGGCCGCAGCGAGCGCGACCATGGATATCGCGTTGGCATCGACGTCGGCGGGACGTTCACCGACCTCATCTGCGTGACTCCCGCGGGTGAGGTCGTGCTCGACAAGACGCCGACGACGCCCGAGGACCAGTCGATCGGCGTCATGAACGGGCTGACGCAGCTGGCGGAGCGATTCGGCGTGTCGCTCACCGAGCTGTGCCGGGAGCTCGACATCGTCGTGCACGGGACGACGACGGCCGACAACACGATGATCGAGATGAACGGTGCGCCCACCGGGCTGCTCGTCACCGAGGGTCACCGCGACGAGATCGAGATGCGCCGGGTCCACAAGGAGGAGATCTGGGACCCGACGTACCCGCCGCCCGAGCCGATCGCGCGCCGCCGCGCGCGGATCCCGATCCCGGAGCGAATGAGCTTCGAGGGCGAGGTCCTCATGCCGCTCGACGAGGACGCCGTGCGCCGCGGGGTCCAGCGGCTCCAGCGGCTCGGCGTGCGCTCGATCGCGGTGATGTTCCTGTTCAGCTTCGTCAACCCCGCGCACGAGCGCCGCGCCGCGGAGATCATCCGCGAGGAGTTCCCCGACGTCGAGCACGTCTCGCTCTCGCACGAGGTGATGCCGCGCGGGCCCGAGTTCGAGCGGACGTCGACGACGCTCGTCAACGCGTATGTGGCGCCGCGCATCCAGTCGTACGTGCAGCGCCTGACCGAGAAGCTGCGTGCCGCGGGCTACGCGGGGCAGCTGCTCATCATGCAGTCGACCGGTGGTGTGATGCCGCCCGACTACGTCTCGCGGCGCGCGGTGTCGTTGCTCGCGTCGGGTCCGACCGGTGGCGTGATGGGTGCGACGCTCGCGGCGTCGAAGGTCGGCGTCGACCGGTTCGTCGCGGTCGACATGGGCGGCACGAGCTTCGATCTCTGCCTCGTCCGCCACGGCAAGCCCGAGATCAAGACCGACTGGAACTGGCGGTACCGCTACTACATCGGGATGCCGATGGTCGACGTGCAGAGCGTCGGCGCAGGCGGCGGTTCGATCGCGCGGGTGCGGCAGGGCGCGCTGCTCGTCGGCCCCGAGAGCGCGGGATCGCAGCCCGGGCCCGTCTGCTACGGCCGCGGTGGCACGCGCCCGACGGTGACCGACGCCGACGCCGTGCTCGGGTACCTCCCGGTCGACGGGTTCGCCGGCGGACGGATGCGTCTCGACGTCGACGGGGCGCGTGAGGCGATCCGGCGTGACGTCGCGGAGCCGCTCGCGCTCGACGTCGTCGAGGCCGCGTGGGGCATCGAGCGGATCGTCAACGCGAACATGGCCAACGCGACGCGCAAGGTCCTCGCGGGGCACGGCGCCGACCCGCGCGACCTCGCCGTCATCGCGTACGGCGGCAACGGCGCGGTGCACGCGTGGGCGATCGCGAACGAGCTCGGCGTGGACCGCATCCTCGTGCCGAAGGCGGCACCCGCGTTCTCGGCGCTCGGCGTGCTCGTCGCCGACTACGTCGTCGACATCGTGCGCGCGTACGTCGTGCCGCTGTCGCAGGTCGACCTGGGCCGGCTGCGCGGGTTGATGACGGAGCTGAGCGACGAGGCCCGCAAGGAGCTCGAACCGACCGGTTTGCCGGAGAGCCAGGTCGAGGTCGCGCTGTACGCGCAGATGTGCTACCCGGGCCAGAACTTCGACATGAGCGTGCCGGTCCCCGAGGGCACCTCGCTCGACGAGCCCGGCCTGCTCGACCTGATGGAGCGCTTCCACGACGAGCACGAGGCCGACCGCGGGTTCTGCTTCCGCAACCAGCAGCCGGTCCTGCGGGGCGTGCGCCTGGTCGCGCGAGGTGCGACGCCGAAGCCGTCGCACCTCGGCGAGACCGGTGACGTCGCCGATGTCGAGCGCGCGCGTCGCGGGACGCGACCTGCGTACTTCGGCGTCGAGTTCGTCGACACCCCCGTGTACGACGGCGCCGCGCTCGGTCCTGGTGCGGAGGTGCACGGCCCGGCGCTCGTCGAGGAGCCGTTCACGGTCGTCGTCGTGCCGCCCGCGTGGCGGGCCCGTCTCGACGAGCTCGGCAACTACGAGCTGCGCGCCGAGTAGTGCCTGTCTGGTTCGACGAGCAGTCGTACGCGGTCGTCCGCGCCGCGCTCGACCGGCTGATCCCCGCCGAAGGCGAGCACCCGGGCGCGGTCGCGGCCGGCGTGACCGACTACGTCGACGGGCTGCTCGGCGCGTTCACGTTCGACCCGCCCCGCATCTTCGCGGGCGGCCCGTTCTCGGGCCGACACGGCGGCGAACCGTCGTTCGCGCGCTTCACGCCGCTCACGCGGCTGCAGGAGCTCGCGTGGCGGACACGCATCGAGGGCTCGAACGGGATCGCGGAGCGCGAGTTCAACGGACCCGTCGTCGGGTGGCAGCAGCGCTACCGAGACGGGATCGCCGCGCTCGGCGACGACTTCTGCGAGGTCGACGGCGACGAGCAGGACCGCCGTCTCGCCGCGGTGCCCGGATTCCGTCACCTGCTGTACGAGCACGCGTGCGAGGGCGCGTACGGCGCGCCCGAGTACGGGGGAAACCGCGACGGGTCGGTGTGGGCGGCGATCGGCTTCCCGGGCGACGTGCAACCGCGCGGCTACACCGACGAGGAGGTCTCGGGCCGTGAGTGATCACGACTGCGACGCGGTCATCGTCGGGTCGGGTCCTGCGGGGTCGACGGTCGCCGACGTGTTGACGTCGGCGGGGTGGTCCGTCGTGATGCTCGAGAAGGGCGCCAACCACCTGTTGCACCTCGATCCGCCGTTCGGCGGCAAGGGCGAGATCACGAACGACGAGATCAAGTTCACGCGCCGCTGGTTCCTCGGACCCGACCCCCTGCTCGAGCCGCGCACGTACCGCCGCGCCGACGACGACGGCGATCGGCTGATGGTCGGCGAGGTCAACAACCTCCCGTCCACGCTCGGCGGCGGCGGCTTCCACGCCGACGGGAAGCTGCCCCGCTTCCGCGAGGTCGACTTCCACGCGCGGTCGGAGCTCGGCCCGATCGACGGTGCCGATCTCGTGGACTGGCCGGTCGACTACGACGAGATGGAGGCGTACTACGCGGCCGCGGAGCGGCTGATCGGCGTGGCGGGCGACCACACCGCGAACCCGTTCGCGTCGTGGCGATCCGGCCCGTACCCGATGCCGCCCGGTCCCGACATGTTCGTCGCCGTGCTGACTGGCGCCGCCGCGACGAAGCTCGGCCTGCACCCCTACCGCGCGCCGACCGGCGCGAACAGCGTCGAGTACGACGGGCGTCCGGCGTGCAACAACTGCGGGTTCTGCGCGTACTACGGCTGTCCGATCGAGGCGAAGGGCGACCCGATCGCACCGCTGCGCAACGCGCTGCGGACCGGACGTCTCGACGTGCGGCCGGAATCGTACGTCGTCGACGTCGTGCTCGACCCGAGCGGCAGGCAGGCGCGCGGCGTGCGCTACCGCGACGTCGAGGGCACGACGCACGAGATCCGGGCCCGCCACGTCGTGCTGGCGTGCGGCGCGTTCGAGACCCCGCGCTTGTTGCTGCGCTCCGAGATCGGGAACTCCTCGGGCCTCGTCGGCCGGTACCTCATGTACCACTTCCAGACGTTCACGCTCGGCATCTTCCCGTTCCGCCTGCACGCCTACCGCGGGCGCGCGGTGACGCACCTGCACGACGACTTCCTCGTCCCCGACGACGACGCGCTCGCCGCAGCGCGCGCCGCCGGGCTGCCCTACTTCCGGGGCGGGATCGTCGAGCACGGCGGTGCGTCGTTACCGCTGATGGAGGCGATCCACACCGGCGCGGGCCGTCACCACAGCGCCGCGATGCTGCACTCGGCGATGCGCGACCACATGGGCGCGTTCACCGTCCAGGGCGAGGACATGCCCCAGGCGACGAACCGCGTCGACCTCGACCCGGCCGTGCGCGACGTGTGGGGGTTCCCCGCCGGGCGCGTGACGTACCGGCCCCATCGTCACGAGATCGCCGCGTCACGACACTGGGCGCCGTTGCTCGAGCGGGTCATGAAGGAGGCGGGCGCGACGCATGCGTTCAGCGTCACGTCGCCGCCGCTCGTGGGCGAGCCCGGCGCGGACACCGACTTCATGGCGCCGGCGTCGCGTCACGTGATGGGGACCGCGCGCATGGGTGACGATCCGACCACGAGCGTGTGCGACCGTTGGCAGCGCCTGCACGACGTCGACAACGTGCTCGTCGCCGACTCGTCGGTGTTCCCGACGTCGACGGGTTACGGACCGACGCTCACGATCGTCGCGCTCGCGTTGCGTGCCGCCCGCGCGCTCGCGGGGCTCGAGCCGCTCACGTCGCAGCGACCTCCGGACGCGTAGCTCTCGCTCGCTCGCGCGCGAGCGGGAGCACGGCCGCGCCGAGCAGCGCGACGACGACGCCGACGCGCAGGACGCCCTCGATGGCGAGTCCCTCGGCGTGCGCACCGTGGCCGTGCTGCAGCTGCTCGATGAGCGTCGCGGTGAGCGTCGTCGCGAGCGCGGCCCCGACGAGCAGCGCGGTCGTCACGAACCCCGATGCCGCGCCGGACTCGGCCGCGGGAACGACGGCGAGCGTGCCCGAGTTGGTGGCCGCGTAGGCGAGACCCAGGCCCAGGCCGACCAGCGACGCGCCGACGAAGTAGGTCGGCCATCCCGTCGACGCGGAGAACACGGCGAACCCGGGCGCGGACAGGAGCAGGCCGGCACCCATGAGCGTCCGCAACTCGTGGCGCTGGCTCAGCTTCCCGGACAGCGGACCGCCGATGGCGGCGCCGATCGAGAGGGGCAGGAACAGGACGCCGGCAACCATCACGGACACGCCGCGCACCTGCTGCAAGAACAAGGTCACGCAGAAGACGGCGAGCGCGAACGTGAAGTTCCCGGCGAGCCCGGCGCCCGACATCACCATCAGCGGGCGGTTCCGGAGCAGCGCGGGGGGTACGAGCGGCGCGCGCACACGGTGCTCCAGGACGACGAAGCCGACGAGCAACACGGCCGACGCGACCAGGAGACCGACGATGCGCACCGATCCCCATCCCCAGCCCGGACCGCGGTCGATCGCGAGCGTCAGCGCGACGATGCCGCCGCTGACCGTCAGCAGACCGGGAAGGTCGACGTGACGCGACGCGGTCTCGTCACGCGACTCGCACACGAACGTCGTCACGAGCGCGATCGCGCCCGCGGCGACGGGAACGTTCAGGAAGAAGATCCACCGCCAGCTCAGCGTCTCGGTGAGCACCCCGCCGACGAACGGGCCGAGCGCCATGCCGATCCCCGAGATGCCCACGATGATCCCGATCGCGCGCGCCTGCCGATCGGCGGGGAACGCGTCGACGAGCACGGCCATGCTCGCGGGGAACAGCGCGGCCGCGCCGATGCCCTGGACGGCCCGGGCGCCGACGAGCAGCCCGACGCCGTTCGACAGCCCGCACACTGCGGACGCGGCGCCGAACACGGCGGCACCGCCGATCAGCATGCGCCGGCGGCCGAAGATGTCACCGAGCCGTCCCGCCGCGATGAGCGCCGCGGCGAAGGCGAGGACGTACCCGCTGATGGCCCACTGCAGGTCGGTGGTCGAGACGTGCAGGTCGTGCGACATCGGCGGCAGCGCGACCGAGAGCGACCAGTAGTCGAGCGTCACGCAGATCTGCGAGAGCCCGACCGCGACGAGCACCAGTCGCAAGCGCCGATCGTCCATCTCCACGCCCCAGTGTCGTCACCGGCGACGGCCGACTGTAGTGACGGCGCCGCGTGTCACGTGCGAGCCTGCGACCATGCCGGAGCCGTACACGACGCTGCGCATCGATCGCGACGGCGGGATCGCCGTCGTCACGATCGACCACCCGCCGATGAACCTGCTGGACGCGGCGCTCGTCACCGACCTGAACGGCCTGCAGGCCGAGCTGGCCGCCGACGACGGGCTGCGCGTCGTCGTGTTCCGGAGCGCGGATCCGGAGTACTTCGTCGCGCACGCGGACCTCGCGATGATCCGCGGGCTACCGCGCGACGCGGCGACCGCGACCGAGGCCATGCGGGGCATCCACGGCTTCATGGAGCGGTGGCGGACGCTCGACAAGGTGACGATCGCGCAGCTCGAGGGTCGCGCCCGTGGTGGCGGGAGCGAGCTCGTGCTCGCGCTCGACCTGCGGTTCGCGGCGATCGGTCGCGCGGTGTTGAGCCAGCCGGAGGTCGCGCTCGGGATCATCCCCGGCGCGGGCGGGACGCAGCGGCTCGCACGGCTCGTGGGTCGCGCACGCGCGCTCGAGATCGTTACTGGGTGCGCGGACTTCGACGCGCTCATGGCGGAACGCTACGGCTGGGTCAACCGCGCGCTCCCTGCGGACGAGATCGGTCCGTTCGTCGACGCGCTCGCGCGCCGCATCGCGTCGTTCCCACCACACGCAATCCGTCTCGCGAAGCAGGCCGTCGATGCCGGCGCGGCGTCGTTCGAGGACGGGCTCGCCGCGGAGCGCGCCGCGTTCGCGGCAACGGTCGCCGACCCCGACCTCGACGCCCGCTTCGACGACGCGCTGGCGGTCGGGCTGCAGACGCGCGACGCGGAGCTCGACCTCGACGCGCTGCTCGACGCCTTCCGCGGGCGCTAACGCCCGTACCGGCCGACGAGCGTCCCCTCGGCGAGGACCTTCCCGTCCATGTTCGAGCGGAGGTCGTCGATCGACGCGCCGTCGGCGAGCGCGACCGGCGACGAGAGGGCGTAGATCGTGAAGACGTAGCGGTGCGCCTTGTCGCCCTTCGGTGGACACGGGCCGCCGTAGCCGGTCTTGCCGAAGCCCGTCCGGCCCTGGTGGACGCCGTCGGGCAGGACACCCTCGTCGAGCTCGTGCGTCGCCGGGTCGATGCCCCACACGACCCAGTGCACGAACGTCCCGCCGGGCGCGTCGGGGTCCACCATCGTGAGGGCGAGCTCGGCCGCGCCTGCGGGAACACCGTCCCACGTCAGCGGGGGCGACACGTCTTCGCCGTCGCACGTCGAGCGGGTCGGGATCATGGCGTCGTCGGCGAACAGGGCGCTCGACAGCGTCATCGTCATCGGGGCCTCCCGGTTGGTCGTCGGGCGGGACCGGGGAGAGGTGCCCGCCCCGGACGGACCCGACCCGCACGCCGCCAGCAGCGTTCCGAGCGTCGTCGACGCGAGCACCACGGCGACCGCGCGGGCCCCCATCACGGGGCGACCGTACCCAGCGCGCGAGGATCCGACCATGCCGTTCCGGGCCGTCCTGCTCGACTTCTACGGGACGCTCGCGCGCGCGACCCAGTGGCGTTCCGCCGAGGAGGTACTCGCCGAGCACGGCTACACGCTCCCGGCCGAGACCCAGCGGCGCTGGTTCAACGACGGGATGGACGGGGTCGAGCACCTCGAGCACTCGCGCAGCCGCGACCACTACGTCGCCTGGCAGCGTGAGCGGACGCTCGGGATGCTCGCCGAGACCGACGTCCATCCCGACGAGTACGAGTCGATCGTCGAGAAGCTGCGCGCCGGCGCGACCCAGCGCGTGCTCGAGGCGTATCCCGAGGTACCGGGCACGCTCGCCGCGCTGCGCGAGCGCGGCCTGCGCCTCGCCATCTGCTCGAACTGGGACTGGGACCTCGCGGAAGCCGTCGACGACGCCGGCCTCACGCAGTACTTCGACGCGCAGGTCTCGTCCGCCTGGGCCGGCGCGCGCAAGCCGCACCCGCGCATCTTCCGACGCGCGCTCCAGGAGGTCGGAGCGGACGCGTCGGAGACGTTGTTCGTCGGCGACAGCTGGGGCCCCGACGTCGAGGGCCCCCACGCGGTCGGCATGTCCGCCGTGTACCTGCGCCGCGAGGGCCACTGGGACGACCCGGGCGCGCCCGAGCATGCGGACGACCGCGTCGTCGCCGTCCTGCCCGACCTCGCCGGCGTACCCGATCTTCTCTGAGCCGCGCGCCGCGCTACGCCGCGAACACGCGGTGCCGGGTGGTCGGGTCGAGGGGTGGTGGGCCGGGCGCGTAGATGCGCGCGTCGGGTCGTCGGAACACCAGCCCGTCGGCGCGGTTCGGATCGCCGCGCGCTCGCCAGCCGTGTTCGTGCACCCAACGGTGATGGCGGGGGCAGAGCATCAGCAGGTTCCCCGCCTCGGTCGGCCCACCGTGCTCGTAGTGCACCATGTGATGTGCGTGCAGCCCCCACGTGCGCGTGCACCCCGGGAACCGGCACGTCCGGTCCCGATGGCGCAACACGCGCGCCAACGCGGGAGACACCGTTCGCTGTCGGGCACTCAGGCCGACGGGGTTGCCGAACGCGTCGCGGATCAACACCTGGATCCACGCGTCGCAGCCCAGCCGACGACACATTTCCGGCGACAACGGCTCGTCGTGTTCACCGACGAAGCCGGTCGCGGTGTCGTGCTCCACGTGCACGACGACGCACGCCCGATCCATGTCGCTGTCCGCGGCCAGGTTCATCCCCGCGAGGTCCGCGAGCGCGTCCGCGTACCGCTGCTCCCACGACTCGACACTGCCGTCCGGGCCGACGGGGTCGCGCTCGACGATCCGTTCCAACGCCCGCGTCAGCCGCTCATCCTGCTCCGCAGTGAGCCGGCCCTTCAGCCGCAGCATCTTGATCCGCGCGTCGAACCACCACACCAACGACCGCTGCCGCTCGCGCGCCACGTCCTCTTCGTTGCGCGCCGTGCGCCTCACGCGCGCCCGATAGCCGAGCTGCGCGGGCGAATAGCCGCGCCCATGTGCAGCCCACCACTCGTCGCTCGTTGCGTCGGCGATCTCCGCCAACGGCACCAGCTGATCCCAGCTCAGCTCGCCGCGCGCCGCCACCTCGGCGACGTGGGGGAGCTCCTTCAACCCGCGGGCGGTCGCGACCTGCTGCACCGCATGCGGACGCGTGACCAACGACTGCGCCGCGACCCAGGCCTCGGTGTCCAGCGCGCCGTCGTCCGCACCGGCCTCGCGCTCGTCCAACACCGCGAGCACGAACAGACGCTGCACTCGGACCGCGTTCTCCAACGCGTCCAACTGCCCGAACGCGACCTTCAACTCCTCCGTCGAGCACCCGCGCAGACGCGCCAACAACTCGGACTGATCGAACGTCTCCGCCGCGTGCCCGACCCCGCCCTGATCGAACATGCCTGAATGATAGCGAACATATGTTCGGATGTCAATGCGCGTCAGGAAAGCCGGCGCGGCAGCAGGACGCCCGGCCGGTGCGACTGCACGTCTTTGCGATCAACGTCCGCGCACGCGCGCTGTACGAACGGCTCGGCTTCGGGGTGGCCGACGAGCACGACGGTCGCATCGCGATGGAGTGGTGCACCGGCTCTGTCAGCAGTTCCCCAGGGAGCCGTCGCCGACGAAGCTGAACATGCGGGCGCCGGGGACGTACGTGTGCGGCTCGGCCGTCAACCGCGCCGTCCCCACACCGAGGAACGTGTCGGGCGTCGTGTCGAACGCGACCTCCTCGAACCCCGCGTCGACGAACCACTCACGGATCGACACGGTCAGGTCCGGGGGCTTGCGGTGCCGCGTCCAGATGACGGTCGCGGCGGGCGCACACAACGCCGGCAGCATCGCGACCGTCCGGGCGACGTCCTCGTCGGACACGTTGCCGAAGATGCCGCACGCGAGCACCACGTCGGCGGGGACGGCGTCGACGTACGCGGCCGTCGTCGACGCGTCACCACACACGACGCGCACGCCGTCGAGACCGGCCGCACGAGCGGCCCCGCGCGCGAACGCGACGTTGCGCGCGTCGAGCTCGACGAGCAGCGCCGAGACATCGCCACGTCGCGCGTGACCGTCGAGCGTGCCGACGACGTCGCGCCCCTGTCCCGCGCACATGCTGATGACACGGACCGGACCAGGCGGGCACGCGTCGAGCGCGTCACGCAGCCGGTGCTGCACGATCGCGAGACGGCGCTGCAACGGCGACCCGTCCTCGTCGTACGGGCGGTGCCACTCCAGCCAGTCGCGCGTCGTCATGGGGGCGCAACGGTACAAGCGAATAGCGTGCCGACCCATGGCCGATCGCAAGCCCCCGAAGCTCGTCGCGGACGAGCGCACCACGCTGCGCGCGCTCCTGCAGTTCCAGCGCGACTCGGTGGTGCGGAAGGTGGACGGTCTCGACGACGACGCCGCGCGTCGCCGGCTCGTCGACAGCGGCACGACGCTGCTGTGGCTCGTCCAGCACCTCGCGTACGCGGAGACGCTCTGGGTCGTCCATCGCTTCGCGGGGCAGCCGATCGACGCGATCCGGACCGACACCGGCCTCGAGGCCGCGATCGACGACTACCGCACGACGTGGACGCGCGTCGACGCGATCGTCGACGACTCCGGGCTCGACGACATGTGCCGCGACATGGACGGCGACGACCGACCCGTGACCCTCCGTTGGGTGCTGATGCACCTCCTCGAGGAGACCGCACGCCACGCCGGCCACGCCGACATCCTGCGCGAGCTGATCGACGGGACGACCGGGCGGTAGCACGCGAGCGACGCCATTAGCGTGGGGCGCATGACCGACGTGACGCCCACCCCCGTCGCCGACATCCCCGACACCGTCAAGCGCCTGCGCGCGACCTTCGCCGCCGGCCGCACCCGCTCGCTCGACTGGCGCCTCGAGCAGCTGTCCCGCTTGCGCACGATGCTCGTCGAGCGTGAGCAGGAGCTGCTCGCCGCCCTGCTCGACGACCTCGGGAAGCCGCCGACCGAGGCGTACGCGACCGAGATCGGCTTCACCGTCGCGGAGATCGACTACGTGCGCAAGCACCTCGCCGGGTGGATGCGTCCCGAGAAGGTCCACACGCCGCTGCTCGCGCAACCCGGCCGGGCGCGTCTGCACCGCGAACCCGTCGGCGTCGTCCTCGTGATCGCGCCGTGGAACTATCCCGTGCAGCTCCTGCTCGCGCCGCTCGTCGGCGCGATCGCGGCGGGCAATTGCGTCGTCCTCAAGCCGTCCGAGGTCGCCGCGAACGTGTCCCGCGTGCTCGGGCGCATCGTCCCCGAGTACCTCGACACGGAGTGCGTCGCGGTCGTCGAGGGCGCGGTCGCGGAGACGACGGCGCTGCTCGCGGAGCGCTTCGACCACATCTTCTACACGGGCAACGGCACGGTCGGTCGTGTCGTGATGGAGGCGGCCGCGAAGCACCTGACGCCGGTCACGCTCGAGCTCGGCGGCAAGAGCCCCGCGATCGTCGACCGTCACGCCGACCTGGACGTCGCCGCGCGCCGGATCGCGTGGGGGAAGTACCTCAACGCGGGCCAGACGTGCGTCGCGCCTGACTACGTCCTCGTCGACGCGGAGCTGCACGACGCGCTCATCACGGACGTGCGCGAGGCGGTGCGGTCCTTCTACGGCGACGACCCACGGCGCAGTCCGGACTACGCGCGGATCATCAACGACCGTCACTTCGAGCGCCTGGAGCGTCTCGTCGACGACGGCGCGATCGCGTTCGGCGGCGACCGCGACGCGCACACGCGGTACTTCGCCCCGACCGCGCTGCGCGACGTGCGGCCCGACACCGCGGTCATGCACGAAGAGATCTTCGGGCCGATCCTGCCGATCCTGCCCGTCGACGACGTCGGTGCGGCGATCGAGTTCGTGAACGAGCGCGACAAGCCGCTCGCCCTGTACGTGTTCTCGGAGTCGGAGGCCGTGCAGCAGCGGGTCGTCGAGGAGACGACCTCCGGCGGCGTGTGCGTCAACGGGACGCTTCTGCACCTCTCCGTGCCCGAGCTCCCGTTCGGCGGTGTCGGCCCGAGCGGGATGGGTGCGTATCACGGCCACGCGAGCTTCGACACGTTCAGCCACAAGAAGGGCGTGCTGACGAAGTCGACGCGCGTCGACCCCGACGTCGCCTACCCGCCGTACACGCGCCTGAAGCGGGCGCTCATCCGCCGGTTCATGTAGCGAGCCGCGTCACCCTTGCGCGCGGGCCGCCGCCGCGGCACGCTCGCCTCGTCGACGGACTCCGGCGAAAGCGGGTCGCCATGGCGAGCAACGGCATCCGGTACATCGACTCCGACGGTCACATCCTCGAGCACCCGACCGGCATGCTCCAGTACGCGCCGAAGGGCTACGAGGACCGCATCTGGCACATCGAGACGGACGCCGACGGCAACGAGTGGTGCGTGTTCGGCGAGCAGCGCACGCCTGCGAACTTCCTCGCGCTCGCGGGGACGGCCGGCATGTCGCTCGAGGAGCGCGAGAAGGCGCAGCGCGGCGAGCTCCGCTACACGGAGGTCCGGCCCGCGGCGTACGACGTCAAGGCGCGCCTCGCGGACCTCGACACCGACGGCATCCACCAGTCCGTCCTGTACCCGACGATGCTGCTCGGCATCGCGGGCATCGACGACGTCGACTTCGCCGACGCGCAGTGCCGCGCCTACAACGACTGGCTGTCGGACCACGCGGTCCAGGGTGACGGCCGGCTGTTCGGCGTCGCGATCGTGCCGCAGCAGGACGTCGAGCGCGCGGCCGCGGAGATCCGCCGTGTCGCGGGCAAGCCGAACATCGTCGGGGTGATGCTGCGCCCGAACCCGATGATCGACTGGAAGCCGTTCTCGGATCCCGTCTACGACCCGTTGTGGCGCGCCGCGTGCGACGCCGGGCTACCGGTCGGGCTGCACCCGTACCTGCTCGCCGACCTGCCCGGCGCATGCCGCGGTCTGCACATCGACCACCTCGGCACGTCCGGACGCCCGACCGAGATGAGCGCCCGGCGCGGCGCGATCGACAACGTCTACTTCACGCAGGCGATCTCGAACCCGTTCGACATGATGTACACGATGGCGTTCGTGCTCGCGGGCGGGGTGTGCGAGCGCTTCCCCGAGCTGAAGATCGTGTTCCTCGAGGCGAACGGGGGCTGGGTGGTGCCGTGGCTCGAGCGGCTCGACCACCACGCGAGGATCTTCGCCTGGGACGTGCCGAGCCTGAAGCTCGCGCCGTCCGAGTACTTCCGCCGGCAGTGCTGGATCAGCTTCGACCCCGACGAGTCGACGCTCGCGTTCACCGCGCGCTCGCCGCTCGTCGGCGCGGAGCGGATCGTGTGGGCGAGCGACTACCCCCATCCCGACGCGAAGTTCCCCGGCGTGACCGAGGAGCTCGCCGAGGCGATGGACGGGCTCACCGACGACCAGCAGCGCGAGATCGCGGGTGACAGCTGCCGGAGGCTGTACTCGATCTGAGCTCGGCTACGCGTCGCCGTAGTAGCGCAGCTCGACGACGTTGCCGTCCGGATCGCGGACGTACAGGCTCGTGCCGTCGCCCTGCGCGCCCCAGCGCGTCGCCGGGCCGTCGACCACGTCGAAGCGTCCGGAGTCCTTCAACGCCTGGAGGTCCTCGGGCTCGATCACCAGGCAGACGTGGTCGACGTTGCCGTCCGCGCGTGGCGCCTGCAGGAGGTCGATGACGGTCGTCGCGTCCAGCCGCACCGACGGGAAGAAGATCGTCCCCGCGCGCCACTCGTCGACGCGCTCGGGCATGCAGCCCAGCTCGTCGCAGTACCACGCGAGCGACCGCTCGACGTCGGCGACGCGCAACACGACGTGATCGAGACCCCGGACCTTCATGATGGCGACGACGCTACTGCTTCGCCTTCTCCTTCGGCGGTGGCTCCCGCGGCAGGCCGAGCATGCGCTCGCCGATGATCGTGCGCTGCACCTCCGACGTGCCACCGGCGATGGACGCAGCCTTGCTCCACAGCCACTGCCGCTGCCACTTCCCGCCCGCGGGTTCGTGCGTGGCGCCCGCCCAGAGCGGCGCGGCGTCGCCGAGCACGTCGAGCGCGCGCTCGGACAGGTGCTGCGTCATGTCGGTCCACGCGAGCTTCGTCACGCTCGACTCCGGCCCGGGCTCGACGCCACGCGCGAGCCGGGACAGCGTGCGCCAGTTGTGCAGCCGCAGGACCCGCAGCTCGACGAAGCTCTGCGCGAGCTCGTCCGACACGTCCTCGTCGTCGAGCTCGCCGCGACGCGACGCGAGCGCGTACAGCTCGTCGAGGTACACCTCGTGGACGACCTGCTCCTTGAACGGGAACGCGGTGCCACGCTCGTGCGCGAGCGTCGTGTTCGCGACCGCCCATCCCTGGTGGAGCCCGCCGACGAGATGGTCCTCGGGAACGAACACGTCCTCGAAGAACACCTCGTTGAACTCCGCGTCGCCGGTGATCTGCACGAGCGGTCGCACCTCGATCCCTGGCGCGGTCATGTCGACGACGAGGTACGAGATCCCCTTGTGCTTCGGCGCGTCGGGGTCGGTCCGGGCGAGGCAGATCCCCCACCGTGCGAACTGCGCGTAGCTCGTCCACACCTTCTGCCCGTTCAGCACCCAGCCGCCCTCGACCGGCGTCGCGCGCGTCCGCAGGGACGCGAGGTCCGAGCCCGCCTCGGGCTCGCTGAACAGCTGGCACCAGATCTCGTCCGCGTTCAGGATCGAGGGGAGCCAACGCTGCTTCTGCTCCTCGGTGCCGTGCGCGAGGAGCGTCGGCCCGGCGAGGTTGATCCCGACGCGGTTGATGGGCTGCAGCGCGCGCGACCGCGCGTACTCCATGTTGAAGATCGCGACCTCGACCGGCGACGCGCCGCGCCCGCCGTACTCGGCCGGCCAGTGGATCCCGACCCACCGGCCACCGGCGAGCTTCGCCTGCCATGCCCGCCCCCACTCGATCTCCTCGGCGAGCGACGGGAACGACGGCGGCAGCTCGAGGTTCCCGCGCAGCCACTCGCGGATCTCCTCCGCGAACGCCTGCTCCTCCGCGGTGAACGACAGGTCCACCTACCGCCCCCCGTTCTGTGAAGCGTCATCCACACGATGTGTGTCTGACGCTTCCCAAAAGCTCGAAAGAGCGGTCACAGGTCCCAGAAGCGCTCGCGCTGGTAGTGCACGAACGAGTCGTGGAGGGCGCGCTCGTCGTCGGCGGTGAACGACCGGTACACGTCCTCGCCACGACCGCGCACGTACACCTCGTCGCCCCCGACCCGGTCCGACCGGAACTTCTGGTGGACGAGTGTGCGCTTGACGATCTTGTTCGTGCCGGTCGTCGGCGGGTCGCGCAGCAGACGTACGTACCGCGGCCGCCACTTCGGGCCGATCGCGTCCTGCCCGTCGAGCCAACGCGCGAACGCGACGGGATCGAACGTCGCACCGTCACGCATGACGAGCCCGGCCATGACCTGGTCGCCGGCCTGGTCGTCGGGGACGCCGTACGCGACCGCGAGCACGACGTCGGGATGGTGCCCGAGCGTCGTCTCGATCGGCGCGGCCGGGAAGTTCTCGCCGTCGACCCGGATCCAGTCCGCGTTCCGGCCCGCGAAGTACAGGTAGCGGTCCTCGTCGAGGTAGCCGAGGTCGCCGGTCCAGTACCAGCCGAACCGGGTCGTGCGCTCGTTCGCGGCATCGTTGTTGTAGTAGCCCTCGAACGGCCCGACGCCCGCGGTGTTCACGATCTCGCCGACGCACTCGTCCGCGTTCTCGAGCCGGCCGCTCGCGTCGAAGCGCGCGAACGGCTTCGGGTTGCCGTCCTCGTCGACGACGGCGACGTTCTCGCCCGCGAGACCGAGCGCACCCGTGCGCTCCTCGGCGTCGCGGTTGACGGCGACGCCGCCCTCGGTCGCGCCGTACGCGTCGATCACGTCGACGCCGAAGCGGCGGCTGAACCGGTCGACGACCTCCGGAGACCCCTCGTTGCCGAATGCGACGCGCAACGGGTTGTCGGCGTCGTCGGGCTGCTCGGGCGTCGACAGCACGTAGGCGAGCGGCTTGCCGGTGTAGTTGAAGTACGTCGCACCGTAGTGGCGGACGTCGGCCAGCCAGCGTGACGCGCTGAACCGCCGCGCGAGCCCGACCGACGCGCCCAGGACGATCGACGGCGCCCATCCCACCATCACCGCGTTCGAGTGGAACAACGGCATGCAGACGTAGCCGACGTCGTCGGGACCGAGATCCATGATGATGCCCATGCGCGTCCCGGTGACGAGGATGCGGCGCTGCGTCGTGATGACGGCCTTCGGCGCGTCGGACGTCCCCGACGTGAAGATCAGCGTCCACAACGTGTCGGCCACCGGCTCGAGACCGGGGTCACTCGCGGGCACGCGCGCGAGCGCGTCGTCGAGCGACGTGCCGAACGCGGGTGCCGGATCGTCGCCGTCGGAGAAGCGGGTCGTCACGAGCACCGCGTCGCGCCCGCCGGGCAGCTTCTCGGCGATCGGGTCGAGCAGCGCCTGGTGACGAGGCTCCGTGATCACGAGCGAGCAGTGCGTGTGGTCGGCGTCGCGGAGCAGGTGCTCGTCGCGGCGCGTGTGGTTGAGCCCGACGACGCACGACCCCGACAGCGCCGCGCCGCCGAACGCGAACAGGTAGTCGGGCGTGTTGTCGAGCAGCACCGCGACGTGCAGCGGTCGGTCGGCGGGCTTGTGGTCCAGGAACAGGTTGGCGAACCGGCACGACTCCTCGACGTACTCGCGGTGCGTCCAGACGCGGTCGCCGAAGCGCAGCGCGGGTCGATCGGCGATCGCGGGATCGGTCGCGTTGCGTCGCAGCAGCGCGGCGGCGTTCGGCGCCGGCATCGGCGCCTCGCCGGGAGCGGGGACGGCACGGCGGCGCAGCGACGTCTCGGAACCTGACATCGGCGTCACTCTAGCGGTGGCGTGCGGACGGCTCCCGAGCCGACCCGCGCAGTCGCTGCAACAGCGGGATCGCGGCGATCTTCTCGTCGGTCAGCTCGTCCCACCGGACGCGTGGACTGCGGCGCCGGCCGCGGTGCCGCGCCGCGACGACCCGCGTCGGCGTCACGATCACGTCGAGCAGGAAGTCGTGCTCCGCGCGCGGGATCACACCGGCGGGCACCACCTGCAGGTCGTGCACGGTCGTCACGATCCTCGTGCGCGCGTCGACGAGGCCGGCCTCGGCCGCGACCGCGAGCTCGAGATCGCTGAAGCCGCCGCCCTTCCCGAGGCGCGCGCCGTCCTCGCTCACCGCGACGCAACCGGTCACGACGAGGTCGACGGCGTCGAGCTCCTCGACGTCGACCGCGCGCGCCGAGCGCGCCGCGCCCTTGATGGAGCTCGCCGTGCGCGGAGCGTCGGCGAGGTGCGCGGGGTCGAGGAGGAAGAACGGCTTGTCCTCCGCGAGCCGCGGGACGGCCATGTAGAGCGTCTTCCCGTCCTCGAGTGCGCGCTGGCGGACGGGCCACTGCGGCGAGTCGGGATTCGCCTTGACCGTGCGCGCGTCGCGCCACACGTCGAGCTCGCGCAGGCGCTCCGCCGCGGCCTCCGCACCGACGAAGTTGGGGATGCGGTTGTACGCACCCGGGAACCTCGCGACCTTGGCGTCGGTGAGCGCCGCCCACACGTCGTCACGCAATCCCGCCTTGCGGTCCAGCAGCTCCCGGGGTCCGCCGGCGTCGTGGTCGTGTCGGACGGGCATCGCGCGACGGTACGCGCCGCAAGGCGGCCGGTGTACGGCGAGCGCGCTCGCCCGGCGGCAACGGCGTGTGCGATCGTCGTGCCGCCCGCCGACCCCGCCCGGAGGAGACCACCATGAGCACGCCCGCCGCGTTCGAAGACGTGGCCCCCGTCGTCCCCGTGCTCGACCTGGACGCCGCGCTCGAGCGGTACCGGAAGATGGGATTCGCCGTGCGCGCGTACGGCCACGGGACCGGGTACGGCTACGCCGAGCGCGACCGCGTGTCGATCCACGTCAGCGAATGGGACGAGCACGACCCGAAGCGGACGGCCTCGGTCGTCTACCTGTACGTGTCCGACGCGGACGCCGTCCGGGAGGAGTGGTCGACCTGCGGCGTCGCGGGTCGCCTCGGTGAGGTGCGGGACACCGACTACGGCATGCGCGAGTTCGCGTTCGTCGACCCGGACGGCACCCTGCACCGGGTCGGCTCGCGGCCGTCACGGGGCTGAGGCGCGCGCTCATGGCGACGGTCGACCTCACGGGTGCAGCGGACCTGCACTGCCACTTCGGGCCGGACGCACACCGCGAGCGTTCCGTCGACGCCTACGACGCGGCGCGTGACGCGGCCGCGGCCGGCCACGCCGCGATCGTGTTGAAGTCGCACGACTACCCGACCGCGGCGCTCGCGACGATCGTCGACCGCCTCGTCGACGGTGTGCGCGTGTTCGGTGGGATCTGCTGCGACCGCGAGGTCGGTGGTCTGAACCCCGCGGCCGTCGAAGCCGCGCTGCTGATCGGCGCGAAGGTCGTGTGGCTGCCGACGTTGTCCAGCCGGCAGGACCAGGTCAACGGGATCGGCGCACAGCTCGGCATCCCCGGTCCCGGACTCACCGTCACGAACCCCCACTCGGACGAGCTGCTGCCCGAGACGCTCGAGATCATGCAGCTCGTCGCCGCGCACGACGCCATCCTCGCGACCGGTCATGTGAGCGCGCAGGAGCACTTCGCGGTGGCCGAGGAGTTCGCGGGGCGCGGCAAGGTCGTCGTGACGCACGCGATGGAGGAGCTCGCGGGCCCGAACCTCTCGGTCGAGCAGTGCGTCGAGCTCGCCGATCTCGGTGCGACCATCGAGCTGTGCGCGCTGACGTGTCTGGGGAACATCGCGACGCGCTCCCCCGCCGACATCGCGGCATGTGCGCGCGCGGTCGGCATCGACCGGGTCACGCTCGCGACCGACTACGGGCAGAAGGCGAACCCACGCCCGGCCGAAGGGTTCGCGCAGTTCGCCGGCGCGCTCGCGGACGCGGGTCTGACGGGCGACGAGATCCGCACGATGGCGTGCACGAACCCGCGCCGGCTCCTCGGCGTGTAGCGAACGGCTACGCCGCGGGACGCGGTACCCAGACCGTCAACGGTCCGGTGGGCGTCCCGGTGAGCGGGAGGAGCGGGTGGTGGCGGTCGCCGACGTAGCCGACGCGGACGTACGCGCGCCGGAAGCCCTGGGGCAGGTACGAGAACGTCTCCGCGGAGTCGACGACGACCCAGTCGTAGCGCTGATGCGCGATCGCGTCGTGGAGCGCGCGGCCGAGGTCACGGCTCGTCGAGCCGAGCTTCGCGCGCAACACGTCCTCGAACGCGGCCGACTGCACCACGCCCGGCTTGCCGGCGAGCTCGAGGTACGCGCCGTGACCGGGCAGGTACACGCGTCCCGGCAGCGCGCGCAGTCGTGCGACGAGCGCGGCACCTTCGGCGCGGTCGCGTGACGACGGGATCTGCTTGGTCGGGTCGTACGTCAGCGTCGCGAGCTGCGCGACGAGGAGCAGGAGCACCGCCGTCGCGGTCCACGCGCGCAACCCCGGGAGCCTGCGCGTCCGCGCCGCGTGGATCCCGAGCCCGCACGTCAGCGCCAGCGCCGCGAACAACGGCAGCAGCACGTTGTCGTAACCACCGCTGTGCAACCGGCCCGTGTACGCAGCGAGCACGAGGGCGGCGGTGACCGGGCCCCAGAACCACACGACGCGCACGCCGTCGTCGTCGACGTCGTGGTGCGTCGACGCCCACCACAGGCCGAGCGCGCCGACGAGCGTCGCGACCGCGAGCGGAGCGAGCAGGTCCTCCGTCCAGAAGGCCCACCACTCGCGCCCCACGATCTCGTGACGGGCAGGGAGCTGGAACACGTAGAACGAGAACCAGCCGTGCGAGACCGCCTCGAACACGACCGACACGCCGCCCACCGCGACCGCGAGCACACCCGCGTACCAGCCCGCGAGCGTGCGCCGTGCGCGCCACAGGAACGGCACGGCCGCGACCGCGGGCAGCAGCGCCTCCTGCTTGGTGAAGAACGCCGCGGCCATGACGAGCGCGGCGAGCACCGCGGCCGGGCGGCTGCGCGCCCGTCGGACCAGCAGCAGCCCGGCGAGCGTGAGCGCGAGGAAGAGCGAGTCGATGCGGGCGAGGTCGAACCACGCCCCGCCGCGCCGGAAGCACGCGGCGAGGATGCAGCCCGCGACGACCGACGCGAACGGGTCGCGCGTCTCGCGGTGGACGAGGAGACCGACGCAGCCGAACGCGCCCAACGACGCGAGAAACGACACCAGTCGCAGCGAGGAGAACGAGACGCCGAACAGCTTCGCCGGCACCGCGGCGACGTAGTAGTAGAGCGGCGTGTAGAGGTACGGCGTGAACGACAGCGACGGCCGCGAGTACACGCCGTGACCGTGGACGACGCGCCGCACGTGGTCGAGGACGCCGCCCTCCATCCACTCCAGCTCGTACGGGTAGCGCATCCGCGCGACGGCGATCGCGACGTACACGGCGACGAACGCGATCCCGACGACGAGGAGCACGACACGCAACACGGCCGCCGTTCGGTCCGCGGTGGGCGACCCCGACCGGCGGGCGTCCGGTTCGGTCGCGCCACGGCTGACGCTCGGCGCCTCGGCGCGCACCGGGGCCGCGACGGGCGTCGGGCGCGCCATGGTCACGGGGTCGCGGCGAGCGACGCGACCGTGATCCCGGTCAGCACCGCCATCCCGATCGCGCTGACGACCGCGAGGACGACGAACGCCTTGCCGCGCACGCCGCGCGCGACCGCGATCGCGACGGGGAACGCGGGCAGCAGCAGGCGCGGGCGCGGGCCGACGTTCACCGAGGTGCACGCCATGACGATCACGCCGAGACCGAACAGGGTGACGGGCAGCGGCGGGCGCCACTGGAGCAGGAACACGATGCCGACGACGCCCAGCACGATGCCCACCGCGACGACCTGGACGTTGAGGCCGCCCGCGTGGAGGGACGGCGCGGGGCCGGTGATCGTCTGCCAGATGCGCTTGAACGCGGTCACGCCGGGGTCGAGGTGGTCCTGCCAGTTGTTGCGCTCGGCGTGGAACCACGCCATGAAGTCACCGGTTCGCGCGTACTGGAACGTGAAGTAGGCGAGACCACCGACGGGTGCCAGCAGTGGCGCGATCCACGCGCGAATGTCGCGTTCGTGGCGCCACGCCACGAACGCGGCGGCTGCACACGCGAGGACGATGGCGACCGCGTTGGGCCGCGTCGCCGTCGCGACCGCCGCGGCGACGCCGGCCAGGAGCCAGCGCCGGTCGAGCAGCGCGAGGAGGCTCACCGCGCACGCGAGGACGAGCAACGCCTCGGCGTACGCCATCGACAGCGCGAACGCGCCCGGGAAGAAGCAGAACAGGATCGCCGCGCGGTCCGCGACCTGGCGGCCGGCGAGACGGTTCGCGACGAGCCAGACGAAGACGGTCGCGACGCCGCCGAAGATCGTCGTGAGGATGACGCCGACGATCAATGGCGAGAGACGGGTGACGTCGGAGACGCCGCGGACGAGCATCGGGTAGAGCGGGAAGAACGCGTTGCTCGCGTGGCCCTTCGGCGGCGACGACTCGACGCGGTAGCCGTGACGCACGATCGCGAGGTACCACGCGCTGTCCCAGCGTCCGAGCGCGCGGAGGAACGGCACGCGCGGACCCGGCAGCGTGGGCCACGGCCCCTTTCCCGGATCGGCGCGGCCCGCGAGCGTGACGATTGCGACCGTCGCGAAGACGAGCAGGCGCGAGACGACGTACGCGACCACCGGCCGGGTCAGCGGTCGCCGGTGCTTGACCGGCAGCGGCGGGCGACTGACCGGGGACGGTGCGCGAACGCGCTCGCGCAGGTCCGTGAGGGCCGTCGTCAAGGTTCGCTGCCTCCTGCCCGCGCGCGGTTCACCGGTTTACCCGTGCCTCGAATGGGAAAAGCGACGGCGGATCATCGACGGTCGGAGGGCGCCTTCGCCAACCGGATGATGCCCGTCCGCGCCGCGATCGCGACGGCCTCGAGACGCGAGTGCGCGTCGAGCTTGGTCAGGATCCGGCGGACGTGATTGCGGACCGTGTGCGGGCTCAGCACGAGACGCGCAACGATCTCCTCGGTCGAGAGCCCCTCCGCGAGCAGATCGGGCACCTCGCGCTCGCGGGGGGTCAGCTGTGACGCAGCGGCGAGACGCGTGCCGTCGAGTGCACGACGCGTCGCCGCGGCCTCACCCGAGGCCGCCGCGCTGCGGATCGCGTCGGTCAACGCGTCGACCGGCTCGGCCTTGGAGACGTACGCGACAGCACCGGCCTCGACGACGGCGTCGCGCGTCGCGACGTCTTCCGAGTTGCCCAGCGCGATGACGACCGTCGCCGGTCGGTGGGCACGGACGTCACGCGCGAGATCCGCGCCGGTCGCGTCCGGCAGCTCGGAGTCGACGACCACGACGTCGGGCGTGTGCTGCTGGACGAGCTCGAGCGCGCGGCGCGCCGTGCCCGCCCGACCCACGACCTCGAAGTCGCGCTCGTCCCCCAACGTGTGCACGAGCGCCTCGGCGACCATCGCATGATCATCGACCAGGAGCACGGCGATGTGGTGGCGCGGCGGCATCGGAGGGACCGTACCCGCGAGACATTCCGGACGATCCCCGCCCCGTGCGCGCGCTGCGTGGCCGGTTCTCGACGCCCAGAACCCTTCGGAGCCGGGCCGACGTGCCGACGAGTACCCCGTGGACCCGATGACGACCCGCCACGACGCGCCCGGCGCGACCGGGCCCGTCTCGGTGCGCGACCCCGTCGAGGTGCGTGCCGTCGACGCGACTCCCGTGGCCGCGACGTTGCTCGCCCGCACGCAGCACGGCGACGCGCTGCTCGTCGCGGCGCTCGTGCCCGCACCGTCGCTGCATGTCGCGCTCACACCCGAGGCGACGACCGTGCTGCGAAACAGCCTCGTGCGGATCGTGAGCGCGGTCGTCGGCGACGATCTCACCGTGCCGTGGATCCACGACCAGGTTCTCGCGCTGCTCGCGGGCGCGTCGTACCAGGACGCGATCGACACCGGCGACGTCGTTCGTGCGCGCTGGCACCAGGCGTGGCAGGCACCCGTCACCGTCGTCACCGCCGCGGCCACGGTGGACCCGTCGACGCCGGCGTCCGTCGCGGTCTTCCTCGCCGGCGCGCAGCTCGGCACGGTGAAGGACGCGTGCGCGCACGCGTGACGGCCGTCGTCGGCTGACGCGTCCGCCGTACAATCCGCCGCTCACGCGCAGGGAGGGCGGATGGAAGACCGGATCACGCCGGGCCTCTACCTGGAGATGACCGACCGCGCCGCCGACGCCTACGCGTCGACGCGCGTGCCGTCGGTGCTCGCACGCGACGGCGTGTCACGCGCGACGTGGTGGCGCAACGAACGTCGCGATCGGCAGGACCTCCCGCGGCGCATCCCGGAGTTCGATCTCCTGGGCGTCTACGAGGTCGACGACCGGTTCGCGCCGCCGGAGGTCCCGGCCGACGTGCGCGCGCACCACTTCCGTCATCACGCGCGCCCCGGGCAGGGACGCCTGAGCGGACGCCCGACCGTCGGGCTGTCACTCGTACTCATCAGCCCGCGCCACGACAGCGAGGCGCAGGCACTCCGGGACTGGGGCGACTTCGTGCACATCCGCCACATCGCGGAAGCCGCGGTTCCCGGCTACACGATGATCACCCCCTACGAGAACGCGACACCGAGCGCGTCGCCGCGCTTCCTGCACCTCTACGAGATCGACCGCGACGACCCGGAGGCCGTGTTCGCGTCGATGACGCCGCTCGTCATGCAGCGACTCGGCTCCGACACGCCGCAGTGGCGCGAGTGGGCGAACACACGCGAGCTCCGCATCGACTACGTGAACACGTTCGCGCTGATCGCGAGCGCAACACCGTGACCGAGCCGCGCTTCTTCGACGTCGTGCGGACGTTGCGCGCGCACCGAGCCTTCACGGACGAGCCCGTCGACGACGCGGTCGTCGAGCGCGTGCTCGAGACGGCGACGTACGCACCGAGCGCCGAGAACAGCCAGCCGTGGCAGTTCGTCGTCGTGCGCGACGAGTCGCTCCGCACGCGCATCGGCGAGCTCACACGGCGGGCGTGGGAGGCGCACGGGCGCGACTTCGAGCGGGGCCGCATCCCCGACACGATGCTCGCGGACGTCGACCGCGGCGCGACCGGTGGCGTCGCCGGCGCACCTGTGCTCGTCGTTGTGTGCGGCGACACCTCGTTCTGTCTGGAGCCGGTGCTCGAGGCGTCCGTCTACCCCGCCGTGCAGAACCTGCTGCTCGCCGCGCACGCGCTCGGACTCGGTTCGGCGCTCACGACGCTCGCGACGGGATTCGACGCCGAGCTCCGCGAGCTGCTCGCCCTGCCGGACCACGTGCGCGCGCTCGCCGTCGTGCCGCTCGGGCATCCCGCCCGCACGCTCGGCCCGCCGCGTCGCGAGCCGGTCGCGGGCAAGACGCACCGCGACCGCTTCGGCACGCCCTGGCGCTAGACGCCGCTCTTGACGGGCACGCGGTCGCCGCCGCGCGCGTCCGACCGGCGCACCGCGTCGAGCACCTGCATGCACGCGAAGCCGTCCGCGAACGTCGGCACCGGGACCGCGGCCTCGAGCGGGCGACCCTCGACCCCGGCCCGCAGCACCTCGCACAACCGTGTGTAGGGGCCGAGCTCGAGGTGCGTGAAGCGCTCGCGCGGGTCGTCGCTCGGTGACGCGGCAGGGAGCGCGAGGTCGGGCGGGACGGGCACGACCTGCTCGCCGAGGCGGTCGGCGAGCCGTACGACGCCGTCGTCGATCCACAACGTGCCGTCGCTCCCCGCGACGCGCGTGATCCCGGTCGGCTCACCCCACGCGCCCGCGGTCTGTTGGAGCACTCCGTCGACACCCGACTCGAGCGTGAAGCGGATCGTGAACGAGTCCTCCGCGCCGACGTCACGCGCGGAGACGACGCGCAAGGACGCGCTCAGCGTGTCGAACTCACCGAGCCACGTCCGCACCTGGTCGGCCGCGTGCGAACCCGATGCACCGAGCCAGCCACCGCCCGCACCGGGCTCGAACCACCATGCGGGCATGCGGCCGGCGGGGTCGGCCACGAGGGGCGTGAACTGCACGAGCGTCGCGAAGCGGGGCTCGCCGATCACACCCTCCGCGATCGCGCGGCCGAGCACCGCGCGGTCCGTCGCCCACCGGAACTCGTGCCCGACGAGCGCCGTGACGCCGGCCGCCTCCGCCTCCTCCAGCATCGCGGCAGCCTCCACGACGTCGAGCGCGAACGGCTTCTCGCACACCACGTGCTTGCCCGCACGCAACGCCGCGATGGCCAGGCGCGCGTGCGTCGACGGCGGCGTCGCGATCGTGACCGCGTCGACGCCGTCGAGCGCCAACGCGTCCTCGACCGAGGTCGACGCGACCGCGACGCCGAGTCGGGTGGCCCGCCGCTGCGTGCGCTCGCGATCGGTGCCGACGAGGGCGACGACGTCGAACCCGGCGGCCCGCAGCGCGGGCACGTGCACGCGCGCGCCGAAGCCCGTCCCGATGACGACCGCGCCCGGCTGCGGAGACATGGCGGGCGATCGTACGGGTACCGTCGGCAGCCGTGTCGAGCCAGATCGTCGCGACCGGTGTGCGCTTCGGTGAGGGACCCGTGTGGTGCGGGGACGGCACGCTCGTCGTGACGAGCGTGTGCGACGGCATGCTGCTGCGCGTCGACGTGTCGAGCGGCGAGGTGACGGCCGTCGCCGACACCGCGGGCGGGCCGAACGCCGCGTACCCCGCGAGCGACGGTGGGTTCGTCGTCACCCAGAACGGCGGGCTCGACTTCTCGCAGATGGGTGACACCGTCGGCACGTTCGCCGACGCGGGCTACCGGCCCGTCGAACCCGGGCTGCAGCGCGTCGATCCCGACGGGCGCGTCTCGTACCTCGCCCGCGGCGGGTTCCGGGCGCCGAACGACCTCGTGTGCGACGCGCAGGGGACGGTGCTCTTCACGGACCCGTACCACTTCCTGCGCGCGCCCGCCGAGGGACGCGTGTGGGCGTACGCACCCGACGGCTCGACGCGCGTCGTCGCCGGCGGGTTCGCGTACTGCAACGGGATCGCGCTGGAGCCGGACGGCACGCTCGTCGTCGTCGAGCAGCGCGGGCTGATGCGTGTGCTCGCCGACGGTGAGCGCGAGTGGGTGGTCGAGCACCTCGGGCCGGGCGGTGGCGACGGGTTCTGCGTCGACGCCGAGGGCCGGTTCTACGTCGCGTCGACGAGTGAGCACGGCGTGCGCGTCGTCGAGCCGGACGGTACCGAGGTGGAGTTCCTCGCGATCCCCGGCAGCGGCGTGACGACGAACTGCTGCTTCGGCGGCGACGACCTGCGCACGCTGTTCGCGACCGACGCCGTCCCCGGCCACGTCGTCGCGTGGGAGCACATGCCGACGCCCGGCCTTCCCCTCCACCCCTGGCCCGCACCCGCCCGGTAGCCACTGCGTTGGGACAGAGACGCGGCGTAGCGACGCGTTTCTGTCCCAACGGCGCGGAGGCGTTGCGTCAGCCGAACAGGACAGGGAGCGCGCGGGGCGCGCGGAACGTCAGGCCCATGATCGCGACGTCGGCGTCGGGGTCGAGGCGCAGGTTCGGGAGACGGTCGAGGACGCGCTCGAGCATGACCGCGGTCTCCATGCGCGCGAGGTGCATCCCGAGGCACATGTGCGGACCGCTGGCGAACGCGAGGTGGTTGGTGCGCGTGCGGAAGATGTCGAAGCGCTCGGGCTCGTCGTAGTGCGCGGGGTCGTGGTTCGCCGCACCCAGGCACACCGCGACGGACGCGCCCGCCGGGATGGTCACGCCGTCGACGGTCGCGTCACGCGTCGCGGTGCGTGCGATCCCGGTCAACGGCGGCTCCCACCGCAGCCCCTCCTCGATCGCCTGCGGCATCAACGAGCGGTCGCGCCGGAGCGCGTCGAGCTGGTCGGGGTTCGTCAGCAGCCCGTACAGCAGGTTGCTGGAGGAGCGGTACGTCGTCTCGGAGCCCGCGGGGAGCAGCAACCGGCAGAACGCGAAGATCTCCTCGTCGGTCAGGCGCTGCCCGTCGAGCTCCGCGTGCGCGAGCAACGAGATGAGGTCGTCCCCGCGCTCGTCGCGCCGCTCGGCGACGAGGCGACCGATGTACTCGCCGACCGCGACCGACGCCGCGAACCCGCGCTCGGGCTCCGCGGTGATGTTCGTGATCTCGACGGCCCACCGGTAGAACTGGGGCCGGTCGGCCTCCGGCAGCGCCATCGCCTGCGCGATGACCTGGTTCGGGAACCCGAACGTCAGCTCCTTCACCAGATCGGCGCGCCCACGATCGGCGAACGCGTCGATGCACGCGTCGACGGTCGGTCGCACGAACTCGTGCTCCCAGCGCTCCATCTCCCTGCGCGTGAACGCCTGCTGGATGAGCCGCCGGTAGCGGCCGTGCTCGGGCTCGTCCATCTCGAGGATGGTGTGGCCCATGACGAGACCCATGCTCTTCTCGTAGCCGCGCGACGAGAACGTCTCGTGGTCACGCAAGACCTGCTCGACGCCGTCGTACGTGAACACCGTGTACGTCGGGCCGTCGTCGAGCATGTCCAGCGTGATCGCGTTCTCGACGCCCATCAGGTCGCCCGCGCTCCCCTCGTGCACCGGGCACCGCGCGCGCAGCTCCGCGAACCCGGAGTACGGATCGCTCACGACCTCGGCCCCCTGGGCGCGGTCGAAGGCTTCGAACGGGTCGTAGTCGTCGTCCTGCGCCGGCACGTGCACGTCGGTCATGGCGTCCTCCCGGTCGAGCCCCAGCCTGACACGCCCGTCAGGTGGGGGGAAGCGCGCGCACGTGGTCGGCCAGCGCGACGGCCCAGCCGACCGGGTCGTCGAGGGGCCAGCCCTCGTCCGGCAGGTCGAAGTACTCGACGCTGAGCGCGCCCTGGTAGTCGAGGTCGTCGAGCCGGTGCAGCACCGCGGCGAAGTCGACGACGCCGGCCGGGTCGTCCACGTGGACCTGCGTCGCGCCTGGTCGGCCCTGGCGCAGCTGGACGTGGTCGGCGTACTCGAGCAGCTCGAGCGGGTCACCACCCCAGTCCGCGACATGGCCGGTGTCGACGAGCAGCCGGAGCCCCGGCACCTCGCGCATCATCTCGCGCGCCGCGTCGGCCGAGTTCACGGTCGAGCCGGCCCACGGCTCCAACAGGGCACCCGGCGCGGCTCGGAACCACCGCACGGTGCGCTCCCACATCCCGTCACCCGCCCGTGGCGCCGGGGTCGCGCACCATCCGGGCCGGGGCTTCGGGAACGCGGTCGGGCACGCGACGGGCAACGCGAGCGTCGACGGGTCGACGTCGACGAGCACGTCGAGATGCTCGAATCCCAGGTCCCGCGCGCGACGCGCGCTCTCCTGAGGCGGTGCCGGCCAGAACGTGACGTCGACGACGCCGAGCCGCCAGCGCACGTGCGACGACGCGTCCCGCCGGCTACTTGCCGCTGTCGCCGTGGCCCATGCCCTTGGGCATGACCATGCCGACGGGCTGCAGGTGCTGCCCGAGCACCGTGTCGAAGTTGGCGGCGACACCCTCGGTGTCCCAGCCGCCGTCGCGCCACATGAACGCGATCTGCCGCGGCGTCTGGAACAACGTGTACGCGTAGTCGCTGCGGCCGAGCACCTGACCGTTCACGTGACCGGCCTGCTCCGACGCGAGGTATGCCACGAGCGGCGCGTTCAGCGCGGGGTCCTGCTCGGGAGGCGGCTCGGTGCCGCTGCGCTCGTACAGGCCCGCGGTCATCCGTGTCGCTCCCGCGGGTGCCATCGCGTTCACGGTGATCCCGTGCCGGCCGAGCTCCATGGCCCAGATGAACGTCATCCCCATGATGCCGGCCTTCGCCGCGCCGTAGTTCGTCTGCCCGAAGTTCCCGCGCAGGCCGGCCGACGACGTGATGTTGATGATCCGGCCGTAGCCGGCATCCCTCATCACCGGTGCCGCATGGCGCGCGCAGTTGAACGTGCCCTTCAGGTGCACGTTGACGACGGCGTCGAAGTCCTCCTCCGTCATCTTCACGAGCGTGCGGTCACGCACGATGCCGGCGTTGTTGACGAGGATGTCGAGCTTCCCGAACGAGTCGAGCGCGGTCTGCACGATGCGTCCGGCGCCCTCGAAGTCGGTGACCGAGTCGTAGTTGGGGACCGCGCGGCCGCCGAAGCCCTCGATCTCCTTGCACACCTGCGCGGCCGGGTCCTCCTCCGTGCCGCGCCCGTCGAGGCTCACGCCGACGTCGTTCACGACGACGGACGCGCCTTCACGCGCGAGGCAGAGCGCGAACTCGCGCCCGATCCCGCGCCCCGAGCCGGTGACGATCGCGCTCCGTCCCTCGAGCAGCATCAGCCGCGCTTCTCCACCCGCGCGGACGCCGTGCCGGTGAGGCAGGTGTCGCCCTTGTCGTTCTTCACCGTGAGGTCGCAGTCGGCGACGCCGTGGTCGCCCTCGTCGTGCAACGCGGTGATGGTCGCGGTGCACGTCAGCGTGTCACCGGGCCACACCTGCTTCGAGAACCGCACCTGGTAACGCAGCAGCGCCTCCGGCCCGAACCAGTCCTTGAGCACGCGCGCCAGGATCCCCGCGGTCAGCATCCCGTGGCCGAACACCGACGGGTTGCCGGCCTTCGTCGCGATCGTGTCGTCGTGGTGCATCGGGTTGAAGTCGCCCGACGCGCCCGCGTAGCGGACGAAGCTCGTTCGGGTCAGGTTCTCGACCACGAGCGGCGGCGCCTGCGCGCCCAGCTCCAGGTCCTCGAAGCGCGGCGTCGTCGTCGAAGTCGCTGGCACGCTGCATCCCCCTGTGACATGCGGACGGCCCGGCGACAGTAGCGCGACCGCCCCGAAAGGTGACATGGGCGTCGGAGATCGCTGGTAGCCTGCGGCGATGGCCAGGGGATCCCGGCGCGCCCCGTCCAGGCGCGCGGCGTCCGGGAGCGCGGCGTCCGAGCACGACGACGCCCGTGCCGGCCGCCCCGCGCAGAACCGCGAGCTGCGCGCCCGCGGGAAGCGCACGATGCGCAAGCTGCTCGACGCGGGCGCGGACGTGTTCGCGCAGCGCGGCTACCACGCGGCGCGCGTCGACGACATCGTGAAGCTCGCCGACACGTCGCACGGGACGTTCTACCTGTACTTCGCCAACAAGGAGGACCTGTTCCGCGCGCTCGCGCTCGACGTCGCGGAGCAGATGATGCAGCTCGCCGAGGGGCTGCCCGACGTCGCGCCCGACGACTCGGGCTACGCCGAGCTGCGTGCCTGGCTCGAGCGGTTCGGTGAGCTCTACGACCACTACGGCGCGGTGATCGGGGCGTGGACCGAGGCCGAGATCGGCGGCAGCGAGTTCGGCCGGCTCGGCAACGACGTGCTCGGCGAGTTCACCCGGGTCGTCGCGGAACGGATCCGGGCGGCGCGACCCGAGGGCATCTCGGCGACGGTCGCGTCGCTGGCCGTCGTGGCGATGATCGAGCGGTTCAACTACTACGTGCTGTCCCGCCAGGTGAAGGTGACCCGGGACGCGATGCTCGACACGCTCGCGCACGTGATCCACCGCGGCGTGTTCAACGGCGTCGACGACGTCGCGGCTGCATCCTGATCTCGTCGCGCGCCACACTGCTCGCATGGCGCAGACGCTGGTGACGTTCCACGCGCACCCCGACGACGAGAGCATCGCCACCGGCGGGACGATGGCGCGCGCGGCGGCCGAGGGGCACCGCGTCGTGCTCGTCGTCGCGACGAAGGGCGAGAACGGCGAGGTCCCCGACGGGTTCCTGCGTCCGGGCGAGACGCTCGCCGAGCGGCGCGTGGTCGAGACGATGCGGGCGGCCGACGCGCTCGGCGTCGCGCGCGTCGAGTTCCTCGGCTACGTCGACTCCGGGATGATGGGCACGCCGACGAACGACGCGCCCGGCGCGTTCTGGCGCGCGCCGCTCGACGAGGCGGCCGCGCGTCTCGCGCGCATCCTCGACGAGGAGCACGCGGACGTGCTCACGGTCTACGACGAGCGCGGGACGTACGGGCACCCGGATCACGTCAACGTGCACAGGGTCGGGATGCGCGCCGCGGAGCTCGCGCGCACGCCGCGCGTGTACCAGGCGACCGTCGACCGCGAGTACATCCGCGCGCTGATCCGTGAGCGCGCCGACCAGATCCCCGACGCGCCGGACTCCCCCGAGGCCGACACGTTCGACGTCGGCGTGGACTCCGACCTCATCACGACCGTCGTCGACGTCCGCGCGTACGCGCCGCAGAAGCGGGCCGCGATGGCCGCCCACGCGAGCCAGATCGCGGAGAGCTCGTTCTTCCTGCAGCTGCCCGAGGACGCGTTCCTCGCCAGCTTCGGCCAGGAGTGGTTCATCCACGACGGCGCGCCGCGCGACCGGCGCGAGACCTGGTTGTTCGACGACGGCGCGACGCGGTAGTCAGCGGCCGGGCGTCGCGCGGCGGATCCACCCGCCGGGCCGCCCGCGCGCGATGCGCGGACGGATGAGGATCGACCGGTCGGACGACCACATCGCGTACGGCGCCATCGTGAGCCCCGCGAGCGAGAGCAGCACGCGGTCGTAGTTGACGCGCCAGCCCGCGAAGTCGCGCCACGCCTGGTCGCGGTCGTCCTTCAGCGGCACGCCGACTGCCGCGAGCTGGCGACACACGTCGTCGAACTCGTCGCGGGCGATGCTGATCGGGTCGCTCGGCGCAGGGTCGGGGTCGTACTCGATCCCGAAGAAGTCGGCGATCGAGCGCAGCGCGGTGAAGCCGGACCGCACGCACAGTGCCGCCATCGGCTGCCACGGCCCCTCGATCGTCGAGTTCACGAGCGCGGCGGCGTCGAGCACGACACCGGACGCGGTGACCCAGGACCGGTCCGGCTTCGGCGAGCGGAAGAACGTCAGCGACGCGAGCGACGTGTGCGTCTCCTCGAGCTCGCCGAACCAGAGCTGCCACGACACCCACAGGTCGTCCAGGTCGTACAGCCGCTCGATGCGGTGCGCGCGGATGATCAGGTCGACCGCGCTGGGCGGCGCGCCGGCGCGCGCCGTCAGGTGCGCGACGAGGATCTCGCGACGCGAGAACGCGGCGTAGATCGTCGGCAGGTACGAGATCAGCAGCGCGAGCAGGAACAGGCCGAGCGCCGCCTCGCAGAACGCCAGCGCGGTCGTGGGCAGGTCGCGCGGGTGGACGAACCCCAACGTGAACAGCGACGAGCCGCTCTCGCTGAACGCCTCACGCCACCTCGTGACGCCGAGCCCGTGGAACACGAGCATGAACCCGCCGAGCACGAGCACGAGCCACGTCGCCGGGAGGACGAGGAGCGCAGTGGGCGCGTACATCGCCATGACGTGGTCGCGCGCCTCGTACGTCTTGCTCTGGCGCGCGAGCACGTTGAACACGCGGCGGATCCCGATGAAGACCGCACTCGTGTACGGGACGACGACGCCACGCGGCAGCACGAACGTCCGCACGGCGGAGTCGAGCACGACGACGACGAGCAGCGCGCCCACCACCACGCTGACGACGTCGCCCACCATCCCCACGGCCCCGCAGCTTGGCAGAGGAGCGGCGAGCGTCCGCGAGGCGCGTATCCCGCCTCGCAGCGAGCGCGACCAGAGGCATCCGCCGCCGTCACTCCTCGGGTGACGGCGGCGGCCGGCGGTTGCGCTTCACGTCGCCGCGGCGGCGCTTCTCGTCGACCCTCGCGGCACGCGCGCGTGCGGTGGGACGTGTCGCCACGCGCGGTGGCCGCACCCGGAGCGCGTCGGCGACACGGGCGCGCAGGCGGTCGAGCGCGAGGGCCCGGTTGCGCGCCTGCGACCGTTCGCTCGCCACGACGACGCGCACGACGGGTCCGAGGCGGGCGAGCAGCCGCTCACGCTGCCGCGGGCCCAGCGAACGTGAGCTGGCCACGTCCCAGCGCAGCTCGACCTTCGTGTTCGCTGTGTTCGCGTGCTGACCGCCGGGCCCGCCCGCGCCGGTGAAGCGCCACTCGAGCTCGTCGAGCGCGATGGCGCACGAGCCGGTCACGTGCAGGCGATCGTCCACCCTCGGCCCTTTCCGGAGTTCGCGACATCCGCGAGCGTCCCACGTGGGGTAGAAGAGGTTGACAACAAACGGCCCGGTTCCTACCTTGCCGTCACCAACTGACCGCCCGGTCAAGCGGGCAGGCACGCAACGCACCACGCACGCACCAGTACCACCAGCACCACGCACCAGTCGGCGGCAGGGCCTTGCGGGAGCGTCCACGGACGGACGGATCGTCCACGGACGAAACTGATCGGGACACGGGGGGAAACGTGCAGCACTCGCCTCGCGCGACGCGTCGAACGCTTCGGTTCCTGGCCATCGCCGCCGCATTCGCGACGGTCGCGGCGGCCTGCGGCGGCGGCAGCAGCAGCAAGAGCTCGAACAACGGCGGCACGTCGAGCGGCGCGAGCGAGGGCACGCCGAAGGAGGGCGGCAAGATCGTCTACGCCCTCGAGGGCAAGACGACGATGTTCTGCATCCCGAGCGCGCAGCTCGCGATCAGCGGGATCATGGTCACCCAGGCGATCTACGACACGCTCGTCGAGCCCGACGCGAGCGGCAACATGGTGCCGTACCTCGCGAAGTCGGTGACCCACAACCCGACGTACGACCAGTGGACGATCACGCTGCGGCCCGGCATCAAGTTCCAGGACGGCGAGCCGCTCGACGCCGCCGCGGTCGCGCAGAACATCAACGCGTGGCGCAAGGGCATCCTGCTGCAGTTCGTCTTCCAGGACATCTCGAACGTGCAGGCCACCGACCCGATGACCGTCGTCGTCACGACGTCGAAGCCATGGGTCGCGTTCCCGCTCTACCTCTGGGCGACCGGTCGCGTCGGCATCGCCGCGCCCGCGCAGCTCAACAACCAGGCGACGTGCAACACGAACATGATCGGGACGGGTCCGTTCAAGCTCAAGAGCTTCGACCCGGCCACCGGTGAGGTCGACGTCGTCAAGAACACGGACTACTGGCGCAAGGACAGCTCGGGCCGCCAGCTGCCGTACCTGAACGAGATCGACTTCAAGATCCAGGAGGACGGGCAGCAGCGCACACGCGGTCTCCAGGGCGGCCAGTTCGACGTCATGCACGACTCGAACGGCACGGACCTCTCGACGCTGCAGGGCCTCGGCAACCAGTTCAACATCGACATGGAGCCGCAGGGCCGCCAGGAGCTCGGTCACATCCTGCTCAACGTGAACCGGCCGCCGTTCAACAACCTGTCGTGCCGGAAGGCGGTCGCCGAAGGTGTCGACCGGAAGGTGCTGAACAACATCGTGAACAAGAACCTGTTCCGCATCGCGAACCAGGTCTTCGACACGAAGGGCATGGGCTACGTGTCCGACCCGGGCTTCCCGCAGTTCGACACGACGCAGGCCAAGAAGGACGTCGCGGCGTGCAAGACGGCGAACGGCGGCAAGTTCGAATTCAACCTGCAGTCGACGTTCGACGCGCTGACGCAGCAGCTCGCGCAGGAGGTGCAGCGCGAGGCCCGGCAGGTCGGCATCACGGTGAACCTGCCCGCGCCGGTCGACCAGGCGACGATCATCAACCAGGCCATCGGCGGCAAGGTCGACGCCTTCCTGTGGCGCAACTACCCCGGCGGTGACGGTGACAGCCTGTACGTCTGGTTCCACAGCGGCTCGCCGGTGAACTTCAACCACGTGAGCGATCCCGAGCTCGACCGGGACCTCGACCAGGGCCGCAGCGAGACCGACAACGCGAAGCGCGTCGCGCTGTATCAGGACTTCAGCCGGCGCATGTCGCAGCAGGCCTACAACCTGTGGAGCTGGTACACGCAGTGGTTCGTCGCGACGAAGACCACCGTCCACGGGCTCGGCGGGCCGAACCTTCCCGACGCGACGGGCGCACCGGGCACCGACAAGCCGATCCCGATGATCGCCGGCTACCACCAGCTGCTCGGCATCTGGGTCTCATGACAGCGAGCGAGCCGGGAGGCGAGCGGAAGCGTGGCCTCGGGAGCGGCGAGCGTTCGCGAGCCGGGTATCCCGCGCGAGCAGCGAACGTGACCATCGGCGTCACCGGGCACCGAAGGTGCCGAGAGCGGCGGCATGGACCGTGCGCCTCGTGGCGCACGGTCCGCTGAGGAGTCGCCGCGCATGCGCCTCATCGCCGCGAAGCTGGTGCGGCTGGTCGTGGTGCTGCTCGTCGTCACGTTCCTGACCTTCTGCCTGATCAAGCTGCTGCCCGGTGACCCGGTCCAGAAGATCATCCCGTTCGGCACGCCACAGCAGAAGGCGCAGCTGCGCCACGACCTGAAGCTCGACGAGGGGTTCTTCCAGCAGTACTGGCACTGGCTCAGCGGACTGCTGCACGGGAACCTGGGCCGGTACTACGACTCCGGCCAGCCGGTGACGACGGTGCTCAAGAAGGCGTTGCCGGTCTCGTTGCAGCTCATGCTGTACGCGCAGGTGCTCGCGCTGCTCGTCGCGATCCCGCTCGGCGTCGTGACCGCGTACAAGGCCGGCACGAAGCTCGACGCGGTGACCAACACCGCGGCGTTCGGGATGCTCGCGCTGCCCAGCTTCGTGCTCGCGCTCGTACTCGCGATCTACGTCGGCGCGACGTGGAAGATCCTCCCGACGCAGGGCTACGAGCCGATCGGCGCCGGGCTGTGGCAGCACGCGAGATACATGATCCTGCCGACGATCAGCCTCGCCGTCGGCCAGATCGCGGTCTACATGCGGCTGCTGCGCAGCGACATGATCCAGACGTTGCAGGAGGACTACATCGCCACCGCGAAGTCGAAGGGCATTCCGACGCGACGGGTCCTACTCCGCCACGCGCTGCGCCCGTCGAGCCTGACGCTGTTGACCGTCGCCGGCCTGAACGTAGGCGCGCTGATCGGCGGCGCGGTGGTGATCGAGGTCATCTTCCAGCTCCCCGGCGTCGGGACCCGCATCACCGAGGCGATCTTCGCCGACCAGTACCCTGCGCTGCAGAGCTACGTCGCGCTCATCGCGGTCGCGTACGTCGTGCTGAACTTCCTGGTCGACATGCTCTACACCGTCCTCGACCCGCGGATTCGCAGTGCCCGAGTTGCCGTCTAGCCCCGCCGAGCGGCTCGCCGCCGAGGAGGACCGCGAGGGGCTGCCCCCGAGCGAACCGCTCCTCCAGGGCCTCGCGGTCGAGCTCGGCCCGCAAGGCGCGAGCGCCCGCCGGCGCCTCGGGATCGCGGCGTGGATCGCGATCGCGTGGATGGTGCTCGTCATCGGCAGCGCGGTCCTCGCGTCGTTCCTGCCGCTGAAGGATCCGATCAACTGGGCGGACAGCTCGCACCTCAACCAGGGCCCGACGCTCGCGCATCCGTTCGGGCTCGACGGGAGCGGCCGCGACGTCCTCTCCCGGGTCGTGTACGGCGGGCGGGTGTCGCTCGTGATCGGGTTCGGGTCGATCGCGATCGGCTTCGTGCTCGGCGGGGTGCTCGGGTTGATCGCCGGCTACTTCAAGGGCCGCATCGGCGGTTTCATCGGCTCCGTGCTCGACATCTTCCTCGCGTTCCCGCAGCTGATCCTGGCCCTCGCCGTCGTGACGTTCCTCGGTCGCACGACCGTCAACGTGACGGTCGCGTTGGCGATCGTGTCGACGCCGATCCTCGCCCGCATCGCGCGCGCGTCGACGTTGACGTGGTCCGAGCGCGAGTTCGTGCTCGCCGCGCGCGCCCAGGGTGCGCGGCACCGGCGGATCATGTTCCGCGAGATCCTGCCGAACGTCCTCCCCGCGATGTTCTCGCTCGCGCTGCTCGGCATCGCGGTCGTCATCGTCGCCGAGGGCGGGCTCGCGATCCTCGGTGCGAGCGTGAAGCCCCAGACGGTGTCGTGGGGGAACGTGATCGTCAGCGGCAAGAACAGCATCTCGAACGCGCCGCACATCGTCCTCGCGCCGTCGATCGTGATCTTCCTGACGGTGCTCGCGCTGAACTACCTGGGCGACGTGATCCGCGCCCGCTTCGACGTGCGGGAGAGCTCGCTGTGACGTTGCTCCCCCGTCGGCGCGTGCGGCGCGCCCTCGACACGGACCAGCGGTTCCCGACCGAGCCGCTCGACGGCGCGCTGCTCGAGGTCACGGACGTCCGCACCATGTTCCAGACCGATCGAGGTCTCGTGCGCGCGGTCGACGGCGTGTCGTTCTCGCTCGAGCGTGGTCGCACGCTGGGCGTGGTCGGCGAGTCGGGCTCCGGCAAGACGGTGCTCAGCCGCTCGATCATGGGGCTGCTGCCCAAGAGCGGTGTGGTGCGCGAGGGCAGCATCGTCTTCGAGGGACGCGAGATCGGTCACGCGTCGCCCGAGGAGATGCGGTCCCTGTGGGGCACGCAGATGGCGATGGTGTTCCAGGACCCGATGACGTCGCTCAACCCCGTCATGCGGATCCGTCGTCAGATCACCGAGCCGCTCCTGTACCACCTCGACATCTCGCGCAGCTACGCGAACGAGCTCGCGCTCGCGCTGCTGACGTCGGTCGGGATCCCGGAGCCGGAACGGCGACTCAACGAGTACCCGCACCAGCTGTCGGGCGGGATGCGCCAGCGCGTGATGATCGCCATCGCGATCGCGTGCGGCCCGAAGCTGCTGTTCGCGGACGAGCCGACGACCGCGCTCGACGTCACGGTGCAGGCGCAGATCCTCGACCTGCTGCAGGCGCAGCAGCGCGAACGGTTCATGGCGATGATCCTCGTCACGCACGACCTCGGTGTCGTCGCGGGTCGTGCCGACGAGATCGCGGTCATGTACGCCGGTCGCATCGTCGAGAAGGCGCCGACCACGACGCTCTTCCACCAGATGCGCCACCCCTACACCGAGGCGCTGGTCCGCTCGATCCCGCGGCTCACGAACCGCAGCCACACCCGCCTCGACGTCATCCACGGCCGTCCGCCCGATCTCGTGAACGCACCGCCCGGATGCAAGTTCAGTCCCCGCTGCCCGTACGTGCAGGACCGGTGCCGCATCGAGGAGCCGCCGCTCATCGACGCCGACGCGCCGGGGCACGCGTACCGCTGCTGGTTCCCGGTCGGGACGCCGGAAGGACGCGCCGCGCTCGAGCGCAACCGCGCGGAGGGACGGGTGCCGGTCGGCACGATCGCCGACACGGTTCCCGCCGCGGACACGATCTCGGCGGCCGGTGTCGACACCGCCAGCTCGGGAGGCGCTTGACATGGCGGGCAGCGGCACCGCGCACCTCCGGCCGGCCGACGACACGCTGCTGCGTGTCGAGCACCTCGTCGTCGAGTTCCCGGCCGGGGGCGGGAAGAAGGTCCACGCGGTGTCCGACGTCAGTCTCGACATCGCGCCGGGCGAGACGCTCGGGCTCGTCGGCGAGTCCGGGTGCGGGAAGTCGACGACGGGCCGCGCGGTCCTGCAGCTGCCCCGTCCGACCTCGGGCAGCGTGCGCTTCGACGGCACCGAGCTGACCGAGCTGAAGGGCGAGGGCATGCGACGCGTCCGCCCGCAGCTCCAGATGATCTTCCAGGACCCGATCTCGTCGCTGAACCCGCGTCGCCGCGTGGCGGACATCGTCGGCGAGGGCCTCGCGATCTGGAAGATGGGCGACGACGAGAGCCGTCGCAAGAAGGTCGACGAGGTGCTCGAGGCGGTCGGGCTCGACCCCGCCGCCGCCGGCCGCCGGCGCCCGCACGAGTTCTCCGGGGGTCAGTGCCAGCGCATCTCGATCGCGCGCGCGGTCGTCACCGAGCCGAAGCTCATCATCTGCGACGAGCCGGTGTCCGCGCTCGACGTGTCCGTGCAGGCGCAGATCCTCAACCTGCTCGAGGACATGAAGTCGCGCTACGGGCTGACGCTCGTGTTCATCGCGCACGACCTCGCCGTCGTGAAGAACGTCAGTGACCGCGTCGCGGTCATGTACCTCGGGAAGATCTGCGAGGTCGGCCCGCCCGACGAGATCTATGCCGCACCCGCGCACCCGTACACGGCCGCGCTGCTGCTCGCGATCCCGGTGCCCGACCCGGACCTGCGTCCCGAGGAGCGTCCCGTCGTCGGCGGGGAGATCCCGTCGCCGCTCGACCCGCCGAGCGGATGCCGGTTCCGGTCCCGTTGCCCCCGGGCGCAGGAGCGGTGCGCGCAGGAGGAGCCGATCATCCGGGAGATCCGCCCGAAGCACTACGTCGCGTGCCACTTCCCGCTCGACCAGGGCGAGACGCTCGTCCACGAGATGAGCACCAACGGCGAGACCGCGACTACGAGCTGACTCTTGTGGTTCAGCGCGCTCTACGCGCGCCGAACCACAATTGTGGCTACCCGAGGACGATCTCGTGGGTGAGGTCGACGGTGTCGAGCAGCCAGCGGTCGTGGGTGACGAGCACGAGTGTGCCGTCGTAGGTCTCGAGCGCCGACTCGAGCTGCTCGATCGCCTCGACGTCGAGGTGGTTCGTCGGCTCGTCGAGCACGAGCAGGTTCACGCCGCGCGCGGTCAACGACGCGAGCACCGCGCGCGTCCGCTCTCCCGGTGAGAGGCGCGCGCCCTCGCGATGCACCGCGTCCGCGCCGAGCCCGAACTTGGCGAGCAGCGAGCGCGCCTCGTCGAGCCGCATCGAGGTGCCGGCGACGAACGTCTCGAGGACGGGCCGCGTCGTCGAGAACGCGCCCCGTGCCTGGTCCATCTCGCCGACGACCACGCCGGGCCCGAACCAGCGCGTCCCCGCGTCGAGCGGGATGCGGCCGAGCAGCGCGCGCAGCAGGGTGCTCTTGCCCGAGCCGTTCGGGCCGAGCAGCGCGACGCGATCCTGCCAGCCGATCTCGACGTCGATCGGACCGAGCGTGAAGTCGCCCCGGTGGACGACCGCGCCGTCGAGGCGGGCGACGACGTCGCCGCTCCGCGCGCCGGCGGACAGCTCCATGCGCAGCTGCCACCCCTCCCACGGCTTCTCGACCACCGCGAGCCGCTCGATCCGCCGCTCCGTCGCGCGCACCTTCGCGGCCTGCTTCTCGCTGCGCTGCGTCTTGCGGTAGCGCACGTGCTTGTCGGTCTCGGCACCTTTCTTGACCTTGCGGACGCCCGTCTCCGACCACTGCCGCTGGCGGCGCGCTCGTGTGAGCAGGTCGTCGCGCTCCGCCTTGTACTTGCCGTACGCCGCGTACTGCTGCGACCGAGCGAGCGCGCGGGCCGCGACGTACTCGCTCCACCCGCCGGCGGTCTCCGTCGCGCGGTGCGTCTCCTCGTGGAGCTCGAGCATGCGGTCGACCGCGTGGTCGAGGAACGCGCGGTCGTGCGAGACGACGACGAGCCCTCCGGCGCGCTCGGCGAGGTACGACTCGAGGCGGTCGAGACCGGCGAAGTCGAGATCGTTCGTCGGCTCGTCGAGCAGCAGCACGTCGACGCGCGAGAGCAGGATCGCGGCCAGCGCGGCTCGGGCGACCTGACCGCCCGACAGGTCGTGCATCGCGACGTCGAGCCGCTCGGCCGGGAGCCCGACGTCCGCGCACACCTCGCCGACACGCGCCGCGAAGTCGTCGCCGCCGAGCGCGAGGAACAGCTCGAGGGCGGCGGTGTACTCGTCGACCACGCCGGGATCGCGCGCGAGCGCGTCGGTGAGCCGATCGAGGGCGGCCTCGGCCGGTCCCACGCCCGTACGACGCGCCAAGTAGGCGCGCAGCGTCTCGCCCTCGAGTGCGTCGGTCTCCTGCGGGAGGTACCCGACGGTCGTGGACGCGGGTGCCCGCTCGACACGGCCCGCGTCGGGGACGTCGAGCCCGGCGAGCACCCGCAGCAGCGTCGACTTGCCGGCGCCGTTGCGGCCGACGACGCCGAGGCGCGTGCGCGGGCCCACCGTGCACGACACGTCGTCGAGCACGACCCGTCCACCGAGGATGCGCGTGACGCCGCGAGCCGCCAGCACGCCTCGCACCCTACGATCCGCGCCCGTGCGAGCCGGCCCGCATTTCCTCGCCCGGGACGGCCGCCGGATCACGACGGTCCGCACCGCCGGCGGCACCCTGGTCAGCCGAGAAACCTGACGTTAGTGTTAGGGAAGTTCGCGCGCGAGAGGCTTCACGGGGTAGGACCAACCTGACGTGCGGCGCGACAGCTCACGACGGAACGGCAACGATCCGAGTCGGAGACACCGGTGAGTGGGGGAGCTTGCATGCGTGCTCGGTGGGTCGCGGTCCTCGCAGTGCTGGCGGTCGCAGCGACCGCGTGCGGCAACTCGAGCAGCGGCAAGTCATCGAAGAACACCACGACGACGTCGTCCTCCGGGACGACGGGCACGGTCAAGGGCAGTGGGACGTTCCCGCCGGTGAACCAACCCGGCGTCACGTCGACGGAGATCCGCGTCAGCGGCGTCGCGTCGACGACGAACCCGCTCGGTGGGCTGTACGGCACCGCGTTCGACGGCGTCCAGGCCTACTTCGACATGATCAACAGCCAGGGCGGGATCTACGGGCGCAAGCTCGTGATCGTCAAGCGCCACGACGACCAGCTCACGCAGAACCAGCGTGAGGTCGAGGCGATCATCGACCAGGACAACGCGTTCGCCGTGCTGCCCGTCGCGACGATCTTCTCGTTCAGCGGCGCGCCCCTGCTCGCGAAGGCGGGCATCCCGACGTTCGGCTGGGGCATCAACCCCGAGTGGCAAGGACCGCCGAACCTGTTCGGCCACGTCGGCGCGCTGTGCTTCGACTGCGGCGGACCGGCGCTCCCGTGGCTCGCGCAGCAGCTCGGCAAGAAGCGCCTCGGCGTCCTCGCCTACAACGTGGCGAACTCGGCCGAGTGCCTCACCGGCATCCAGCGCAGCTTCGAGATGTACCCGACCGCGAAGGTCGTGTTCACCGACAAGAGCCTGTCGTTCGGGGTGACCGACCTGAGCGCCGACGTGAAGCGGATGCTCGACGCGAAGGTCGACTTCGTCACGACGTGCATGGACACCAACGGCGTCCTGACGCTGGCGCGCGAGATGCGCCAGCAGGGCATGACGGCGATCCAGTACCTCCCCAACGGCTACGACCCCGACTTCATGAGCAAGAACGGCGGGTTCTTCGAAGGTTCGATCGTCCTCGTGCAGGAGGCGCCGATCGAGACGCGGCCGCAGTTCCCCGCGCTCAAGCAGTACGTCGAGTGGATGAACAAGGGCGGCTACAAGCTGACCGAGAACGCCGAGATCGGGTGGGTCAACGCGGACCAGTTCGTCACCGGCCTGAAGATGGCGGGGCCGAACTTCACGCGCCAGAAGATCATCGACTCGCTGAACACGCTGACGGCCTACGACGCAGGCGGGCTCATCGGTCCGATCAACTGGACCAAGCAGCACACGGACAATCAGTACCCGCTGTCGTGCGGCGCGCTGCTCAAGGTGCACGACTCGAAGTTCGTGCCCGTGTACGGCTCGCCCGGCAAGCCGTTCCGGTGCTTCAACGGGAACACACCGCCACTGTCGTCGGTCCCGACGTTCACCAGGCAGTAGCGGCGACGGCGACCCGCCCGACGGACCCACTGCGGGGACACCAACGTGACTGACTTCATCTCCTACGTCCTGCGAGGCATCCCCTTCGGATGTGTCTTCGCGCTCGTCGCGGTCGGTCTCGTGCTGACCTACAAGACGTCGGGCGTGTTCAACCTCGCGTTCGGTGCGCAGGCGTTCGTGTCCGCGGCCGTGTACTACGACACGCACGTTCGCCACAACTGGCCGATCATCCCCGCGTTCGTGCTCGCGGTCATCGTGATCGGACCGCTCGTCGGCCTGATCTTCGACCGGTGCATCTTCCGGTTCATGCGCGGCGCCTCGGAGCTCGCGAGACTCGTGGCCGCGCTCGGCCTCCTCGTCGCGGTGCCGCAGATCGTCGGGTTGTGGTTCGGTCAGAGTCCCAGCTACGGCGTCGAGGGAATCTGGCCGTCGTCACAGGGCAGCAACTTCGCCGTCTACCACTTCGGCAGCTACTCGCTGAACGGCGACCAGGTCGCGACGATCATCGCGACCGCGGTCGTCGCGATCGGGCTCACCGCGCTGTTCCGGTTCACCACCATCGGGTTGCGCATGCGCGCGGTCGTCGAGAGCTCGCGCATGACCGAGCTGAACGGCATCAACGCCGGCCGTGTCGGGACGTTCGCGTGGATGCTGTCGAGCCTCGTCGCCGGCCTCGCCGGCGTCCTGCTCGCCCCGCTGTTCGCGCAGGTGAGCGCGGACAACTTCAACATCCTGATCGTCGCGGCGATCGCGGCCGCCGCGTTCGGCCGGTTGCAGAGCATCCCGATGACGCTGCTCGGCGGCATCCTCCTCGGGATCGCGCAGGGCCTGCTCGGCGGCTACCTGCCGCCCGCGAGCGTCCTGGCCCAGGGACTCCGGCCGTCGCTGCCGTTCGTCATCCTCTTCGCGCTGCTCATCTTCTGGCCCGCCCTGCGCAACCGGCGCGAGGTGACCGACCCGCTCGCGGGCGTCGACCCGCCACCACCGGGCCTCGCCGCGCTCGAGCGCACGCGCGCGCTCACGTGGGCCACGCGCATCTTCGGCGTCGTCGTCGGCGTCGCCGCGATCGCGTACATCATGCAGGACAACTACTGGCTGCTGCTCGGCACCCAGGCCGTCGTCCTCGGCATCGTGTTCCTGTCGTTCACGGTCATCACCGGCATGGCCGGGCAGATCTCGCTCTGCCAGGCCGCGTTCGCAGGCATGGGCGCGTTCACGACCGCGCAGCTCGTGCACAGCCAGGGGATGCCCGTCCTCCTGACGATGGTGATCGGCGCGATCGTCGCCGCGATCGTCGGCGGTCTCCTCGCGATACCGATCCTGCGCCTCGGCGGCATCTACCTCGCGCTGGCCACGTTCGCGTTCGCGCTGATGTGGGAGAACATCTTCGTGCCGCTCGACTGGGTCGGGCACGGGCGCGCGCCGCTGCGTGTCCCGAGACCAGTGATCGGCCCGTTCGATCTCGCGAGCAACAAGTCGTTCTTCTTCTTCGCGCTGATCGTGCTCATCATCATGAGCATCTTCGTGATCTTCGTGCGCAACGGCACGACCGGTCGGTTCCTCGACGCGTTGCGCGGCAGTGAGACCGCCGCGCAGTCGATCGGGATCAACCCGACGCGTGCACGCATCGTCGCGTTCGCGCTGTCGGCCGGGATCGCAGGGCTCGGTGGCGGGATGCTCGTCACCCAGAGCGGTGTCGCGCAGCCGGCCGACTACGGGTACTTCTTCGGCCTGTTGTGGGTGGTCCTCGTCGTCACCCTGGGGTCGCGCACCGTCGAGGGCGCGATCCAGGCCGCGATCGGCTTCGTCCTCGTCGGCGAGATCCTGAAGCGCCTGGGGGTCAACGCGAGCTGGGAGCCGATCCTGTTCGGCCTCGGCGCCATCACGTACGCGCGCCATCCCGAAGGGATCCTCGAGGCGAACAAGCGGCAGTCGCTCGCGTTCTTCCAGCGCCAGTTCTCGAAGCTCGGCAAGAAGCAGGCCGAGGAGGCGCCCGTCGAGCCCGCGCACGCAGCCGCGGGTGGCGGCTCGCTGCCGCCGCTGCCCGAGGGTGCGGTCGGCACGGTCGGCGAGAAGGCGGCCAAGCGCGGAGGCGCGTACTCGAAGCGCGGGCGAGCCGGCCGTGGAGCGAAGCCATGAGCCTGCTCAACGCGACGGACGTCACGAAGCGCTTCGCCGGCATCACCGCGCTCGACCGCGTCACGCTGCGCGTCGAGGCCGCGGAGGCGGTCGGCCTCATCGGCCCGAACGGCGCGGGGAAGACGACGTTCTTCAACTGCCTGCTCGGCCTCCTGCGCCCCGACGGCGGACGAGTCGAGTTCGACGGGCGGAACATCACCCGCCTCCCCGTCTACAAGCGGTCGCGGCTCGGCTTCGGGCGGACGTTCCAGCGCATCGAGCTGTTCTCCGGGCTCACCGTGCGCGATCACCTGCTCGTCGCCGAGCGCTCGCGACGCGGCGACGGCCGGCTGTGGAAGGACGTCCTGAACCTGGGTGGGCCGAAGGACGACGAGATCGCCCGCACCGACGAGACGCTCGCGCTGCTCGGGCTGTCCGACGTCGCCGACCGCCCGATCGAGGCGTTGAGCCTCGGGCGGGGCCGGCTCGTCGAGGTCGGGCGCGCGCTCATGACGGAGCCGAAGCTCCTGCTGCTCGACGAGCCGTCGTCCGGGCTCGACCGGCACGAGACCGACGAGCTCGTGAACACGCTCGAAGCCGTGCAACGCGAGCGCGGCACCGCGATCCTCCTCGTCGAGCACGACGTCGAGATGGTGCAGCGCTTCGTGACGCGCCTGTACGTGCTCGACTTCGGCACGCTGATCGCCGAGGGCACGACCGACGAGGTGCTCGGCGACGCCGCCGTGCGCAAGGCCTACCTCGGGGAGCTCGTGTGACCGCCACGCTCACGGCCACGCCGCTGCTCGAGCTGCGCGACATCGACGCCGGCTACGGCCCGTTCCGCGCGTTGTTCGACGTGTCGCTGCGGATCGAGCCCGGGCGCGTCGTCGCGCTGCTCGGCGCGAACGGTGCGGGGAAGACGACGATCGCGCGCGTCGCGTCCGGCCTCGTCAAGCCCACCTCGGGCAAGCTCCTGTTCGAGGGCAACGACATCACGGGCATGCGCACGTACCGGGTCGCCCGGCTCGGGATCGCGCACGCGCCCGAGGGCCGGTCGCTGTTCGCGTCGCTGACCGTCGAGGAGAACCTCACGCTCGCGTTCCGGCGTGAGCTGGGGAAGAAGCGCACGATGGACGCGGTGCAACGCGCGTACGAGCTGTTCCCGCGGATGGGTGAGCGGCGCAAGCAGCTCGCGGCGACGCTGTCGGGTGGTGAGCAGCGCATGCTCGCGCTCGCACGCGTCCTCGTGAACCCCCCGCGGCTGCTCATCGCGGACGAGCTCTCGCTCGGCCTCGCGCCGATCGTCGTCGACGAGGTGTACAAGACGCTCGCGAACGTGCGCGACCAGGGCACCGCGCTCCTGCTCGTCGAGCAGCACGTCCACCACGCGCTCAGCCTGGCCGACGACGTCGCGGTCCTGAACAAGGGTCAGGTCACGTACTTCGGCCCCGCGTCGGAGCTCGGCGACCTGTCGGAGCGCCTGCTCCCCTCCGCGTCGAACGGCAGCACTCCCTGACTTGTGTGGATTCGCCGGGCGTGAGCCGGCGAATCCACACAAGATGAGGGGTCAGGCCGCGGCGGCGGACATCGAGGGCGTGGCGTCGTCGAGCGCGACTGCGAGGACGTCCTTCACGTCCTCCGCGAGGTGGAAGGTCATCCGCTCGCGCACCGGCTCGGGGACGTCGTCGAGGTCGGGACCGTTGCGGGACGGGAGGATCACCGTGGTGAGCCCGGCCCGCTCGGCCGCGAGGACCTTCTGCTTGACGCCGCCGATCGGCAGCACACGCCCCTGCAAGGTGACCTCGCCCGTCATGCCGACGTCGCTGCGGACGGGGCGACCGGTGAGCAGGCTCACCAGCGCGGTGGTCATCGTCACGCCGGCGGACGGCCCGTCCTTGGGCACCGCCCCCGCGGGGACGTGCACGTGGAAGTGCCGCTGCAGCGCGTCGGGATCGATCCCGAGCTCCTCTGCGTGCGCACCCACGTACGACCGCGCGATGGTCGCCGACTCCTTCATGACGTCGCCGAGCTGACCGGTGAGCGTCAGGCCTGCGTCGCCGGGCGTGGACGTCGCCTCGATGAAGAGGACGTCGCCGCCCGCGCCGGTGACCGCGAGCCCCGTGGCGACACCGGCCGTCGCCGTGCGCGCCGCGGCCTCCTCGGCGAAGAACCGGGCCCGCCCGAGGTAGCGCGCGACGTCGCCGGGCTCGATCGTGACGGGCTCGTCGCTCTCCCCCGCCGCGCGCGACGCGGCGACCTTCCGGAGCAGCTTCGCGAGCTCACGCTCCAGACCGCGCACACCGGCCTCACGCGTGTAGTCCGTGACGATCGTGCGGAGCGCGTCGTCCGTGACGGAGACCTCGTCCGCGGTGAGACCGTTGCGCCGGAGCTGACGGCCGAAGAGGTGGTCGCGGGCGATCGCGACCTTCTCGTCCTCCGTGTAGCCGTCGAGCCGCACGACCTCCATGCGGTCCAGCAACGGCCCCGGGATCGTGTCCGCGACGTTCGCCGTCGCGAGGAACAGCACGTTCGAGAGGTCGAGCTCGATCTCGAGGTAGTGATCACGGAAGGTGTGGTTCTGGGCCGGGTCGAGGACCTCGAGCAACGCCGAGGTCGGATCGCCACGCCAGTCGGCACCGAGCTTGTCGACCTCGTCGAGGAGGACGACCGGGTTCATCGTCCCCGCCTCCTTGATCGCGCGCACGATGCGGCCGGGGATCGACCCGACGTACGTCCGCCGGTGGCCGCGGATCTCGGCCTCGTCGCGCACGCCGCCGAGCGCGACGCGCACGAACTTGCGGTTCGTGGCGCGCGCGACCGACTCGCCGAGCGACGTCTTGCCCACACCCGGGGGACCGACGAGCGACAGGATCAACCCGTTGCCGCGACCGCCCTCGTCGGTGAGGCCGCGGTCGGCGCGGAGCTTGCGCACCGCGAGGTACTCGACGATGCGCTCCTTCACGTCGTCGAGCCCCGTGTGGTCGGCGTCGAGGACGGCGCGCGCGTCGCGCACGTCGAGGTTCTCCTCCGAGAGCTCGCCCCACGGCAGCTCGACGACCGTGTCGAGCCACGTCCGCACCCAGCCGTGCTCGGGGCTCTGCTCGCTCATCCGCTCGAGCCGGTCGACCTCGCGGGTCGCCGCCTCGCGCGCCGCGTCGGGCATCTTCGATTGCGCGATCTTTCGCCGGTACTCCTCGACGACGTCGCCGTCGTCGCCGTCACCGAGCTCCTTCTTGATCGCGGCGAGCTGCTGGCGCAGCAGGTACTCCCGCTGCGTCTTCTCCATCCCCTCGCTCACGTCGCTGCGGATCTTCTCCGCGAGCTCGAGCTCGCCGAGGGCGTCGCGCGCCCACTGGACGACCTTCTCGAGCCGCTCCTCGACGTCGATCGTCTCCAGCGCCTCGATCTTCTGCTCGAAGGGGAGCTCGGGCCACCAGCCGACCGTGTCGGCGAGCGCGCCCGGGTCGGTCACCCCGGCGAGGACCTCGACGAGGCGGCGCGAGTGCAGGCGGTCCGCGATCGCCGAGACGACCGCGCGGTACTCGCGCGCGAGCTCGCGCGCTCGCTCGGTCGGCTCCCCGTCCTCGACGGGCTCGGCCTCGACCCACAGCACGTCACCGGTGCCCGGGACGCCGACGCCGACGACCGCGCGGTACAGGCCGCGCAGCACGAGCGCGCCGATGCCGTTCGGGAGCTCGCCGTCGTTCTCGATGCGCGCGACGGTGCCGACGCGCGCGTAGCGCCCGTCGATCCGGGGCACGAGGAGCAGCAGGCGCTCACCCTGCGTGGCCGCTCGGGCGACCTGCTTCGCCTCGTCGGTCTCGAGGGCGAGCGTGACGACCATCTGGGGCAGCACGACGCCCGTCGTGAGCGGGAGGAGCGGGAGCGCCAGGGTCTCGATCTGGTTCTCGGCGTAGTCCGCCATGAGAGCCTCACCTCGTTGAACGTTTGATGGTCACCGATCCAACGAGCGGGCGGGTACTGGCATTCCCTGTCTTCTTGCGCCGCCCCGCACCGGGAGGGGGGCGCGCCGGGGGTCGGCCAGCGGCGACGCCGGCCAACAGCGGGTCACGCCGGAGGTGCCCCTCTCAGGGCATCCACGCCGCCCCGGACCGAGAGCGGGGCGAGCCGGAGCTCGCCGTCCGGGCCGGCGGTCGGTCCGGCCGATGGCAGGATCGGTGGGGTCTTCGTCATTGCGGCCAGGCGCGGAGGGGCGCAAGCTGGCCCGGTGCGCCGCGTCGTGATGCTCGCCTTCCCCGGGGTCCAGTCGCTCGACGTGACGGGACCCACCGAGGTGTTCGCCGCCGCCGGCGACGCACGGGTCGAGGTCGTCGCGCCGGTCGCAGGCGTGGTCCGGTCGTCGAGCGGGCTCGGGCTCGTCGCGGACCGCGCGCTGGCCGAAGTGCACGGGCCGGTCGACACGCTCGTGGTCGCCGGCGGTCCGGGCACGCGTGCGGCGGCCGGCGACACGGCGGTCGTCGCGTCGGTCCGCCATGTCGCGGCGCGCAGCCGGCGGGTCGCGTCGGTGTGCACGGGCGCGTTCGTGCTCGCTGCGGCCGGGCTTCTCGACGGGCGTCGCGCGACGACGCACTGGCGGTCGTGCGAGCTGCTCGCACGACTCCATCCGTCGATCACGGTGGAACCGGACGCGATCTTCGTGCGCGACGGCGAGGTGTGGACGTCGGCCGGCGTGACCGCCGGCATCGACCTCGCGCTCGCGATGGTCGAGGAGGATCACGGCCGCGCGGTCGCGATGCGCATCGCGCGACAGCTCGTCGTGTTCGTGAAGCGGCCGGGCGGGCAGTCGCAGTTCAGCGCGCACCTCGCGGGGCAGTTCTCGGACCAGGCGACGGTGCGTGACGTCCACGCGTGGATGGTCGATCACCTCGACGAGGTACTGACCGTCGAGCGTCTCGCGGCGCACGCGGCGATGAGCCCGCGGCACTTCGCGCGGGTGTTCCGTCGGGACACGGGCACGACGCCGGCCCGGTTCGTGGAGCGCGCCCGCGTCGACGCCGCGCGGCGCGCGCTGGAGGACACCGACGAGTCGGTCGACGCCGTCGCGAGGTCATGTGGCTTCGGGACGGCGGAGACCATGCGGCGCACGTTCCTGCGCACGCTGCGTGTGTCACCGCGCGAGTACCGCAATCGGTTCCGCCGAGTGGAGGAGAGCGCGTGATGGCGCTGACGACCGGCATCCTCGTGTTCCCGGGCATGGAGGAGCTCGACTGCGTCGGGCCGTGGGAGGTGTTCGCGATGGCCCGCCGCGACGGCGACCGCGTCGTCACCATCGCCGAGCGCGCCGAGCCCGTCGCCGCGAACCTGGGGCTGCGCATCCTCCCCGATCACACCTTCGCGGACGCGCCCGACCTCGACGTCGTCGTCGTCCCGGGCGGGTTCGGCACGCGACGCGAGGTGGACAACCCGGTGCTCCTCCGCTGGCTCGCCGGCGCCGCGGCTGCCGCCACGTGGGTGACGAGCGTGTGCACAGGAGCGCTGCTCCTGCACGCGGCCGGCCTCGTCGACGAGCGCCGCGTCACGACACACTGGGCCATGGTCGACACGTTGCGCGAACGCGGCGTCGACGTCGTCGATGACGCGCGCTATGTGCGCGACGGCAACGTCGTCACCGCGGCGGGCGTGTCGGCGGGCATCGACATGGCGTTGTGGGTCGTCGGTCAGATCTACGACGTCGACCACGCGCGCGGTGTCCGCAAGATGATGGAGTACGACCCCGCACCGCCGTACGCGGCGCTCGCCTGACGGGCGCCGCGGGTCGCTACGACGCCGGCAGCTGCTCCTCGATCGCGCTCGTCAGCTGCGCGTCGTCCGGCGCGACGAGGGGACGGAAGCGGGCGACCACCTCGCCGTCCGGCGAGATCAGGAACTTCTCGAAGTTCCACTGCACGTCGCCGGCGTTGCCCTCGCCGTCGGCGGTCGCGGTCAGCTGCTCGTACAGCGGGTGCCGGCCCGGCCCGTTGACCTCGATCTTCTCGAACAGTGGGAACGTGACCGAGTAGTTCGTCGAGCAGAACTCCGCGATCTCGTCGGGTGTCCCGGGCTCCTGCGCGCCGAACTGGTTGCACGGGAAGCCGAGCACCTCGAACCCACGGGCGCCGTAGGTCTCGTGCAGCTGCTGCAGCCCCGTGTACTGGGGCGTCAGGCCGCACTGCGAGGCGACGTTGACGATCAGCAGCGCCTTGCCCTTGTAGTCGGCGAGCGAGGCGGCGGTGCCCCCGAGCGTGCGCACGGGCGTGTCGTAGATGGTCACGTCGGCTCCTTCGTCCGTCGGTTCGGCGTCTCGCGGTACGTCGCACGCCGAGGGAGGGATTGCGAGCCTGCCACGCGCACCCGGCCGGTGTCCTGCGTGCCCGGTGCTCTTCGAAAGCGTCAGACACACATGGTGTGGATGACGCTGCACAGAACGAGACGCTGGGCGGCTACGCCTTCGGGTGGACCATGTCCTCGGGGCGGACGGCGGCGTCGAACTCGTCGCCGGTGAGGTAGCCGAGCGCGAGCGCGGCGTCGCGCAACGTCGTCCCCTCGTGGTGGGCCTTCTTCGCGATCTCGGCCGCCTTGTCGTACCCGATGACGGGGCTCAGCGCGGTCACCAGCATGAGCGACTGGCGGACGTGCTCGTCGATGCGCTCGCGGTTCGGTTGCAGCCCGTCGATGCAGAACTCGCGGAACGTGCGACACACGTCGGTGAGCATGTCCACCGAGTGCAGGAAGTTGAAGATCATCACGGGCTTGAAGACGTTGAGCTCGAAGTTGCCCATCGAGCCGGCCATGGCGACCGCGGTGTCGTTGCCGATCACCTGCACGCACACCATCGTCATCGCTTCGGACTGCGTCGGGTTGACCTTGCCCGGCATGATCGACGACCCGGGCTCGTTCTCGGGCAGCGACAGCTCGCCGATGCCGGCGCGCGGGCCGGAGCCGAGCCAGCGAACGTCGTTGGCGATCTTCATCAGCGACACCGCGAGCGTGCGCAATGCGCCGCTCGCCATCACCAGCCCGTCGTGCGCGGCGAGGGCGGCGAACTTGTTCGGCGCGGACACGAACGGCAGGCCGGTCAGCTCGGCGATCTTCGCCGCGGCGCGTTCGGCGAACTCGGGGTGCGTGTTGATCCCCGTGCCGACGGCCGTGCCGCCGATCGCGAGCTCGTACAGCGACGGCAACACCGTCTGCAATCGCTCGATGTCGGCGTCGAGCTGCGCGACGTAACCGCTGAACTCCTGACCGAGCGTGAGCGGGACGGCGTCCTGGAGGTGCGTACGGCCGATCTTCACGATGTCGGCGAAGTCGCGGGCGCGCGCGTCGAGCGAGTCGCGCAGCGCGCGCACCGACGGGATCAGCCGGTGCGTCACCTCCTCGACCGCCGCGATGTTCATCGCGGTCGGGAACGTGTCGTTCGACGACTGCGACATGTTGACGTGGTCGTTCGGGTGGATCGGGTGCTTCGACCCGCGCTCGCCGTCGGCAAGCTCGATCGCGCGGTTCGAGATCACCTCGTTCACGTTCATGTTCGTCTGCGTGCCGCTGCCGGTCTGCCAGACGTAGAGGGGGAACTCCTCGTCGTGCTCCCCCGCGATGATCTCGTCAGCGGCCTGCACGATGAGCCGCGCCTCGTCGTCGCTCAGCTTGCCGAGGTCCCGGTTGACGAGCGCGGCGGCCTTCTTGAGCACGGCCATCGAGCGGATCACCGCGGCGGGCATGTGGTCGTCGGCGATCGAGAAGTGGTGCAGCGACCGTTGCGTCTGCGCGCCCCAGTACCGGTCCGCCGGCACGTCGATCGCGCCCATGGAATCCGTCTCACGCCGGGTGCGGGATGAGCTCTTCGGCATGACGGCCATCCTCCCATGGGAGACTTTCCCCATGCCCACCGTGTTCGACGTCGCCGACGAGTACGTGGAGACGTTCGCCCGTCTCGATCCCGTGAGCGCCACGGACTACGGCATCCGCGGCCACGACGACGAGATGACCGACTACTCCCCCGCCGCGGCCGACGAGCGCGCGGACGCCGACCGCCACGCGCTCGCCGCGCTCGACGCCGCCGACGTGCGCGACGACCGCGACCGCGTCGCGGCCGACGTCATGCGCGAGCGGCTGCAGGTCGCGCTCGCGCAGCACGACATGGGCGAGCGCCTGCGCGACCTGCGCGTCATCGGCAGCCCGGTACAGGGCGTGCGCCAGTGCTTCGACCTCATGGCGTACGACACGGACGACGACTGGGAGACGGTGTCCGCGCGCGTTGCGCGCGTTCCCGCGGCGCTGCAGAGCCTCCGCGAGTCGCTCGACGCAGGCATCCGGCGCGGCGTCGTCGCCGCCCGTCGTCAGGCGCTGGCCTGCGCGGAGCAGGCCGCGGGATGGGGCGGCCTCGAGGACGGCACGACGCCGTTCTTCGCGCGGCTGCTCGAGCGCTACGACGCGACCGGCCGGGCCGACGCGACCGCGCGCCGCGAGCTCGCGGCGCGCGTCGACGCCGCGACCGATGCGTACGCCGCGCTCGCCCGCTACCTGCGTGACGAGTACGCCCCGCGCGCCGACGAGCGTGACGCCGTCGGCCCCGACCGGTACGCGAGCTGGGCGGAGTCGTTCACGGGCACCAAGCTCGACCTCGACGAGACGTACGCGTGGGGCTGGGAGGAGCTGCACCGGATCGAGGACCAGATGGCGAGGGTCGGCGAGCGCATCCTCCCGGGCGCGAGCGTCGGCGAGGTCATCGACCTCCTCGAGCGCGACCCGGGTCGCGCGATCGAGGGCGAGGAGAACCTGCGCCGCTGGCTGCAGGACCTGATGGACCGCACGATCGCGGAGCTCGACGGCGTGCACTTCGACATCCCCGAGCCCGTGAAGACGGTCGAGGCGATGATCGCCCCGCCCGGCGGCGCGGCCGCCATGTACTACACACCGCCCGCCGAGGACTTCTCCCGTCCCGGTCGCACCTGGTATCCGACCCAGGGACGCACGCGCTTCCCGCTGTGGGGCGAGGTCTCGATCGCGTACCACGAGGGCGTCCCGGGTCATCACCTGCAGGTCGCGCAGGTCGTCTTCCTCGCGGATCAGCTCACGCGGTTCCAACGCACGATCGGGTGGACGAGCGGGCACGGCGAGGGCTGGGCGCTGTACGCGGAGCGGCTCATGGGCGAGCTCGGCTACCTCGACGTGCCCGACTACGAGCTCGGGATGCTGCGCGCGCAGGCCATGCGCTCGGTGCGCGTCGTCGTCGACATCGGCATGCACCTCGAGCTGCCGATCCCCAGTGACGAGCGGTACCACCCGGGCGAGCGTTGGACCCCGGAGCTCGCCCTCCCGTTCGTGATCGAGCGCAGCCGCTTCCCGGAGGAGTTCATGGCCAGCGAGGTCGACCGGTACCTCGGGTGGCCGGGCCAGGCGATCAGCTACAAGGTCGGCGAGCGGGTCTGGCTCGCGGCGCGCGACGACGCCCGGGCGCGCCACGGTGACGCGTTCGACCTCAAGGCGTTCCACCGCGCCGCGCTCGACCTCGGCCCCATGGGGCTCGACCAGCTGCGCGCAGAGCTCGCGAAGCTCTAGATCCTCACGGTGCGCGCGCGGCGTCCGACGGGGGGCGCGGACGTCGCTAGCCTGGCCCGGTCCGGGGTCCGACCGGAGGGGAGCGCACGCATGCTGACGAAGGAGCCCGTCCCGCCGTCCGCGACGACGTTGCTCGCGACGGGCAACCACGTCCGCCTCGTCGACCCCGAGCGCGCGGAGGACGTGTGCCTCGGTGTCGTCGCGCTCACGACCGGGCGGACGGTGCGGATCCGGCTCGTCGACGCGCTGCCTGGCGACTGGGTCGCGGGACGCGCGCTGCGGCTCGAGGTGCTGAACGACGGGCGCGTGTGGGCCGCGCCCGCCACGCTCGTGCAGTCCGGCACGACGTGGGTCGAGTGCACGCGCCCGCGCGTCCTCGACGTGCGCGAACGTCGCGCGCACCCGCGGGTCGCGTGCCGCCTGCCGGTACGCGTCCAGCGCTTGCGACCCAACGGTGTCGACCCGACGCTCCCCGGCCGCGCGTGCGACCTCGGACAGGGCGGCATGCTGCTCGCGGGCGTCGACCTGTCGGTCGGCGACGTGGTCGAGCTCGACGTCGTCGATCCCGAGACGATCGACCTTCGTGACGACCCGGGGCTCGCGGATGCGGACGCGATGCTGACGGTGCGCGCGCTCGTCGTCGGGTCGCGCGTCGACGCCGCCGGCACGCACTACGCGCACGTCGCGTTCGCCACGATGCCGGAGCTCACCGAGCGCCGCCTGGCGGGACTCGTCCAGGAGCTGCAGTCCGTCTAGGACTCGTGGACCGGCGGTCCCGCGGGACCGCGGTTGCCGTCGTCACGCGCGGCGTGCATCCTGGCGCTGTGCCGTTCCGTTACGTGTGAGTCGCCGCCCGGGCGCGTGGCCCCCCGCCGGGCTCGGTCCCTCGTCGGAGCCGAGTCCCGGGAGGCCACATGCCGAGACGACGTCGGGCGCGCTTCGTCGCGCTCGTCCACCTGCTCGCACGCGTACGACCCGACGTCGAGCCCAGCGCCGTCACCGACGGTCGCGTGTTCGTGGACGGTCGTGTCGTCGCGAATCCACGAGCGCTCGTGCGCGCGGACGCGTCGGTCCGTGTGCAGGAACCGCGACGGCTGCGCGGTGCGCGCAAGCTCGCTGACGCGCTGGACGCGTTCGACCTCGTCGTCGCGGGGCGCGTCGCGCTCGACGCCGGCGCGAACGCCGGCGGCTTCACGACGGTCCTGCTCGAACGGGGCGCCCGCCGCGTGTACGCCGTCGAGGTCGGCGTCGGCCAGCTCCGCGGCGTGCTGCGTGTGGACGAGCGTGTCGTCAACCTCGAACGGACGAACTTCGCCGCGCTCGACCACGAAACGGTGCCGGACACGATCGATGTCGTCACGATCGACATCGGCCATCTCGCGCTCGCTGAGGCTGTGCGGCAGTTGGCGGGGTGCCGCATCGCGCCCGATGCGGATCTCGTCGCGCTCGTGAAGCCGACGTTCGAGCTCCGCCGGGGGACGCTGGCCGCGTCCGACGAAGACATCGAGCACGGCGTCCGTCTCGCCAGCCGCGCGATCGCGGCGGCGGGGTGGACCGTGATCGGGAAGTGCGACGCGCCCCGCACCGGTCGCCGTCGTGCGAGAGAGGTCTTCGTTCGGGCTCGACGATCCCCCAGCGCCGACCCGAGTTCCCCGACCGCGTCCTAGATCGGGACGAGGATCGCGGCGGTCAGCACCGCGGCGACGATCGCGAGCGCGATGACGTCGCGGCTCGCGATCCGCGAGCGGCCCGTCGTGACGTTCGCGGTGCCTCCGCGCGCCTCCATCGCGTCGGCGAGCTCGTGCGCGCGCCGCAGTGAGACGGTCAGCGCGGCGACGAGGAGGTCGACGGGCTCGCGCAGCTCGGCCCGGAAGCGGGCGCGCCGGCTGTCGTAGTACGGGCGCGGGCGCAGCCGCCGCGCGGCGAGCATCGTGCGCGAATCGTCGAGCAGCAGCGGCAGGCAGCGTGCGCACAGCGCGATCGTCACGGCCATGTCGTCGACGGGGACGCGCACCCAGCCCAGCGGCGTGAGCAGCGCGCGGATGGCGGGCGCGAGCTCGGCCATGTTCGTCGTCCACGTGACGAGCGCGGCCGCGCCGAGCAGGACGACGCCGAGCACGAAGAACCTCACCCACTGCTCGAGCGCGCCGCCGCTCCACGAGATGCCGAGCACCGTGACGTAGGGCGGCTTCGTCGACGCGAGCGCAGCCGCAGCGCCACCGAGAAGGAGCAGCACGACGAACCAGCGCGGGACGCGCGGGAGCACGCCGCCCGGCAGCCGCGCGACGAGCGCGCCGGCCACGACGAGCGCGCCGACCAGCGCGATCGCGGGCCACTCGGGGCGCAGCGACAACGCGACGCCCGCGCCGGCGACGGCGAGCAGCTTCGTGCCGGCCCACAGCCGGTGGACGGGTGAGTCGACCGCGACGTAGCGGAAGACGTGGACGTCACGCGTCCTCGCGCTCATGGACGCACGTCCGCGACGAGCTCCGAGACCGCGGAGCGGTCGAACGACCCAACCGGCTCGTCGAGCACGAGACGGCCGTCGCGCAGCCCGACGACGCGGTCTGCGAACGGCACGGCGTCGTCGAGGTCGTGCGACACGACGACCGTCGCGACGGCGCGCGTCGCGCGCAGCCGGGCGAGGACCTGCGCCAGGGCGACCCGCGCGTCGTCGTCGAGACCGGCGAACGGCTCGTCGAGGACGAGCACACGGGTCCCGGTCGCGAGCAGTCGGGCGAGGAGGGCGCGACGCTGCTGCCCACCCGAGAGCGCGTCGATCGGCCGGCCCGCGATCGAGGCGTCCAGCCCGACCTCGGCCAGCGCCCGCACGAGCGAGCCCTCGTCGGGCGCGACGACGGCGAGCTCGCCGCGCACGGTCGGCCGGAGGAGCTGCAGCCGCGCGTGCTGGAACGCGAGCCCGACCGCACCCACGTGGCGGGTCGCCGCGTCGCCATCGAGGAGGACCTCGCCCTCGGTCGGGTGGAGCAACCCCGCGAGCAGCCACGCGAGCGTCGACTTCCCGGAGCCGTTCGCGCCGAGCACGAGGACGGTCTCGCCCTCGCGCACGGTCGTCGTGACGTGTTGCAGCGCGCGGTGCTCCCAGGGCGTGCCCGGCGAGTACACGAACCCGGCGTCGCGCACCTCCAGGACCGGCGCGCCGGGACCCGCGACCGGCACCGCGATCGTCGCCTCGGGTGACGGCGGCGGCGCCGCGCCGGCGATGACGCGCCCCCGCTCGACGCGCAGCAGCCCGTCGCCGGGGTCGATCTCGCCGTAGCGGTGCGTCACGTGGACAACCGTCGTGCCGCGTGAGGTGAGACCCCGCAGCAGGTCGAGCAGGCGCCGACGGCCCGCGGTGTCGACCATCGCGGTCGACTCGTCCGACACGAGGAGCGCGGGCGCGCGTGCAAGGGCGCTCGCCAGCGCGAGTCGTTGGAGCTCGCCACCGGACAGCGTCGAGGTCTCGCGGTCGGCCAGCCCCGCGAGCCCGACCTGCGCGAGGAGTGCATCGACGTCGACGGCAGTCGCGTCGTCGTACCGGAGCCCCCACACGACGTCGTCGCGGACACGCACGCCGAGCACCTGGCTCTCGGGCCGCTGGAACAGCATCGCGGTGCCGTGGGGCCGTCCGAGTGCGACTGCACCCGGCCGCTCGATCGTGCCCGACTCGAGCGCCGCGCCGGCCAGGACGCGCGACAGGCTCGACTTCCCGGCGCCGTTCGGACCGGTCACGGCGACGAACCGTCCGGTCTCGACCGTCAACGAGACGCGGTCGAGCGCGGCGCGCGCCTCGCCGGGATAGCGGAACGTGACGTCGACGAGCCGCGCGGGGACGGGTCCGGCCTGTCCGTCGGAGGTGCTCGTTCCGCGACGGCCGTCGCGGTCGGTGATGCCGAGGCGCGCGTGCGGGCGGCCGACGACGACGCGCGGCACGACCGCATGAGACAGCGTCTGCGCGACCCAGGTGACCGCAATGAGCACCAGGGCCTCGACCGCGGGAACGACGAAGTACCAGTGGCGGATCGACCACGACACGACGACGTCGCCGGCGTGCGCGAGCTGCTCGAAGCCGAGGTTGCGCAGGATGCGCGCGACGCCCGACCACGAGTTCCGGACCTGGTCGAACGTGAGCCGGCGCAGGTCCGAGAACACCTGCAGCGCGGCGACGGTGATTGCCGCGCCGATCGGCCAGACGACCGCGACGGTGACGGCGACGGTGCGCGCCCGGCCCCATGCGCGCCGTCTCCCCCATCCGACGAACGCCCCGAGCACGCCGAACTCGACGAAGCTGATCGTGAGCCCGGTGCCGCCCACGATGAACGCGAGCGCGCACCCCGCGACGAGGCCGACGACCACGGCCCGCAGCCGCTGACGGGCCGCGAGCGCCACGACGGGCACCGCGGACGTCACGAAGAATGCGCCGCCGTACGGCAGCAGCCAGCCGAGCACGCACAGCACGAGCGAGACGTCGATGAGGACCGCGGCCTCGGCCAGCTCGACGGGGGTCAGGCGGCGCGCGCCGCGCGGGCCGCGAGGAAAGCGGGAGGCCACCGGCGTCAGCGCCCGCCGCGAACGCCGGCGTCGCGGTAGACGGGATCGCCGCGATCACGCCGGCCCGTGATCATCCCGGCCGGGATCGGCCACGCATCGTCGGCGCGCGCGACGCGTACCCACTCGGTGACCGCGGTCCTGCGCGCGATCCGCCACGACGGCGTGCCGTCGACGTCGCGGCGTTCGAAGTCGTCGACGTAGCGGAACCCGGTCACGAGGTTGCCGCGCTCCTCGCCGCCCTCCGTGTGATGGAACGCGATGCCGTAGCTCTCGACGTGCGCGACGTCGTCGTTCACGTGCTCGACGAGCACGTTGCCGAGGAGATGCATCGTCGAGGTGTAGCGCTCGAGGACGCGCCACACCCACGTGACGAACTCGTCGACCGTGCCGCGGAACGAGCCGTGGGAGTCGGTCGCGTCGTCGTGGTAGCAGGACCGGACGAGCTCGACGTCCATGCGGTCGATCCCGCGGCAGTAGCGCATGAGCACGTCGCGGATCTCACGCTCGTCGAGCAACCGCCGCAGCAAGGGGTCCGGCATCCCACGATTGTCGCGGGCGCCGGGCCCCGCTCAGGGCGCGAGCGGCCGGTTCGTCCACCCGCCCCGCTCGGTGCGGAACCAGCCACCGGCCGCGAGGCTCCCACCGTCGGCGTGGATCGTCGTCCCGGTGACGAACGCGGACAGGTCCGACGCGAGGAACACGGCGCAGCCGGCGAGGTCGTCGGGCGTGCCGAAGCGCCCGACGGGGACCCAGGTGGGGATGAGATGCCGCTGATCAGGAGCGACCCAGCGGCCGTACGGGACCTGCAGCGTCTCGGTGAGGTCGGGCGCGATCGCGTTGACCCGCACGCCGTCGTTCCCGAGGTCCAGGGCGAGGCTCTTCGTGAACTGCGTGATCCCTGCCTTGAACGCCGAGTACACGACCTGGTTGGGGATCCCACGGAACGCCTCGACCGTCGACACGTTGACGATGCTCCCGGAGCGCTGCGCGACCATCCCGGGCGCGAACGCCTTCGTGCACAGGAACACGTGCTTCAGGTTCACCGCGTAGAGCGCGTCCCACTGCTCCTCGTCGGTGTCGAGGAAGCGCAACCCGCGGTACAGGTAATGACCGACGTTGTTGACGAGGACGTCGCAGCGGCCGAACGCGTCATACGTCTCGCGCGCGAGACGGTCGACGTCCGCGCGCTGGCGCACGTCCACGACGGACGCGCGCGCCTCGCCGTCTCCGCGCGCGCCGATCGCGTCGACGGTCGCGCGGGCGCGCTCCTCGTCGATCTCCGCGACGACGACACGCGCACCGTGCGCGGCGAACGCCTCGCTGATGCCCCGGCCGATACCGCCTCCGCCGCCGGTCACGACGGCGACCTTGCCGGTGAGCAGCGCCGCGTCGGGGGTGAGCACCATGTGAGTGGACCGCGGCGTCAGTCGGCGACGCGACCCGAGGCACGCGCCGCCGCCTCGGCCGCCTCGAGCTGACCCTCGACGATCGCGAGGCCGCCGTCCCAGAACGAGGGGTCGGCGAGGTCGACCCCCACGATCCGGCCCAGCTCCTCGGGCGAGCGCGAGCCGCCGCTCGCGAGCAGCTCGAGATAGGCGGGCACGAACGCGCCGCCCTGCTCCTCGTACGCGCGGTACACCGAGAGCGCGAGCAGCTGGCCGTACGCGTACGCGTACACGTAACCGGGCGTGGCGATGAAGTGCGGGATGTAGGACCACCAGGTGCGGTAGCCCTCCGTGATCTCGACCGCGTCGCCGAGCATCTCCGTCTGCGTCTCTGCCCACCGCTCGTTGAAGCGCTCGACGCTCAGCTCGCCCTGCTCGCGCCGGTCGGTGTGGACGAGGGCTTCGAACCGGTTCATCGCGGTCTGGCGGAACACCGTCGCGATCTGGCCCTCGAGGCTCTCGGCGAGCAGCGCGAGCCGCGCCGACGGGTCGTCGGTCGCCTCGAGCAGCCGTCCGAACGTCACCGTCTCGCCGAACACCGACGCGGTCTCGGCGAGCGTCAACGGCGTCGTCTGGTGGAAGACACCCTGACCGCGCGCGAGATACGCGTGCAGCCCGTGACCCATCTCGTGCGCGAGCGTCAGCACGTCGCGGCGACGGGCGGTCCAGTTGAGCAACAGGTACGGGTGGTGCGAGGGCACGGTGTACGCGCAGAACGCGCCGGGACGCTTGCCGGGGCGGATCGGCGCGTCGATCCAGCGCTCGTCGAAGAAGCGCTGCGCGACGTCGGCCAGCTCGGGTGAGAACGACGCGTACGCGTCGAGCACGAGCGCGCGCGCCTGCGACCACGTGAACTCCGAGTCCTCGTCGGCGACGGACGCCATGCGGTCGTAGTCGGCGATCCGGTCGACACCGAGCAGCCGCGCCTTGAGTGCGTACCAGCGCTGCGGGATGTCGTAGCGCCGACGGACGGCATCGACGAGCGCCTGCACCGACTCGTCGCTGGCCTCGTTCGCGAGGTTCATGCTCGCGAGCCAGTTCGGGTAGCTCCGCAGCCGGTCGTCGATGCTCTTGTCGGCGAGCAGCGTGTTGAACACGAACGCGCGCGTGCGCAGGCCGGGTGCGAGACCTTCCGTGACGGCCTCGGCGGCGCGCCGGCGCAACTCCCGGTCGGGCGAGCCGAGGACCGACAGCGCCTCCTCGAGCGAGCGCGACTCGCCGTCGAGCTCGACGCGGATCGTCGACGTGAGCTCGCTGAAGAGCCGGGACCACGCGCTCCGGCCGGTCACGGCCTTCTCCGACATGATCCGCTCCTCCGGCTCGGACAGGAGGTGCGGGCGGTACCGCCGGATCGCGCGCAGGTGGTGGCGGCAGAAGTCGAGACGCTCGTCCGCGAGCACGCTCTCGACATGGTCGTCGGGCGCCGCGGCCCACTCGAGCTCGAGGAAGAGCAGCTCGTTGCCGATCGCGGTGGCGCGCTCCTCGACGTGCTGCAACAGCGCGCCGCGCTCGGCGTCCGTCGTGTCGACCGCGAAGCGCAGCCCCGCGTACGAGCCGACTCGCTCGATGCGCTCCTGCACGAACGCGACCTCGTGCATGAGCTCCGCGAGCTCGTCGGCCTCGAGCGCGGCGACGCGACCGCGATAGCGCGTCAGCTCGGACGCCGCGCGCGCGGCGTCGTCGAGGAGCGCGTCGACGCCGTCCGTCCCCCGCCCTTCGAGCAGCGGCTCGAGATCCCACGCGACGTCGGAGGCGAGCAGGTCGGGCGAGGGAGACTGGGCAACCGCCATGCGCTCAGCCTACCGGGGCGGTCTCCAGCGCCTCGGGGAGCGGGTCGGCGTGCACGATCGCCAGGTCGCGCGTCGCGCGCGTCAGCGTGACGTAGAGCAGGCGCAACCCGGCCGGATCGGGTGTGACGAGGCGCGCGGGCTCGACGACGACGACGTGGTCGAACTCGAGGCCCTTCGCGTCGACGGCGTCGAGCACCGCGACGGGCGCGTCGATCGCCTCGGCACGGTCCGCGACCGCGCCGACGTCGGCGAGCGCGCTCGTGATCGCGCCGTGCACGTCGCGCGGCGCGACGACGGCCGTCGTGCCGCCATTCGCGACGGCCTCGCGCGCGACCGCGGCCGTCTCTCGTGCGAGCGCGCCGGGCTCGGCGCGGTCGACCGCGACGAACCTCGGATGCGTGCCCGTCGAGCGGACCGCGCGCGGCGGAGCGATGCCCGGTGACGCGACCGCGAGCACGCGGTTGGCGACGGTCATGAGCTCGGCGGGTGTCCGGTAGTTGACGTCGAGCGTGACGACGCGGGCCCGGCCCGGGCGCGAGACGACGCGGACGATCTCGTCCCAGCTCCCCGCCGCGCCGGCGCGGCTCGACTGGCCGAAGTCGCCGACGAGCGTCATCGACCGCGACGGGCAGCGGCGGGCGAGCATCCGCCACTCCATCGGCGTCAGGTCCTGCGCCTCGTCGACGAGGACGTGCCCGAACGTGCGCGGCTCGTCGCCCGCGGTGCCGTTGCGCGGGGCGGGGTCGGCGAACCGCTCCGCGAGGGACGCCGCGGTCGTGTAGCCGCCGAGGCCGAGCCCGTCGACGACACGGGTCGCGGTGTCGACCGAGTCCGCGCTCGGCCCGCGCCGGCGCGCGCGACGGGGGCGGGCCGCCTCGACCGGGCCGAGGAGCGCGTCGGCCTCGTCGACGAGCGCGACATCGGAGTCCGTCCACGCGACGTCGGTGACGCGGTGCGCACGCGGCCGGTGCAGCCCGACCTGCTCGTCGCGCTCGAGCACGCCGTCGGCCGCGGAGCGGATCAGCGCGGTGAAGCTGAACAGGTCGTGGACCAGCTCCGCGCCGCTCAGGACGGGCCACATCCGCTCGATCGCCTCGCGTACCTCGGGTCGCTGTCGCAGCCGCGCGCGCAGCTCGCGCTCCCAGTCCTCGGGCGGCGGCTCCCCGCGTGACAGCGCGCCGGCCACGGTCGGGTCGAGCGACACGTCGGGCTCGTCGAGCGGGAGACGGCCGGCCTCGGCGTCGTCCGTCGTGAGACGGTCGCGGTACGTGCGGACGAGCGCGCGGCGGTACCGGCCGACGAGGTGGTCGAGCAGCAGCCCGAGCACGAACGGACGCCGCGCGTTGTGCGACCCGCGGCGCCGCCGGGCGCGCTCGACGATCCCGCGCGTGTCGCGACGGGTGATCCGGATGCGCAGCCCGTCGACCGCGACGACGATGTCGCGCGGCAGCCCGCGCTCACGGTCCGCGACCGCGCGCGCGATCACGGTCGCCATGCGCACGTCGCCCTTGACGCGCGCGACGGCAGGTGGATCAGTCCGTTGCACGCGCAGACCGGGCTTCAGCGCGCGGATCGTCGACAGCTGGGCGTCCTCCTCGCCAAGCGACGGGAGGACCTGGTCGATGTAGCGGAGGAACACCGCGTTCGGTCCGACGAACAGCACGCCGTCGCCGGACAGCCGGCGGCGGTACGTGTACAGCAGGTACGCGGCGCGGTGCAGCGCGACCGCGGTCTTGCCGGTGCCGGGCCCTCCGGCCACGACGAGGACGCCGTCGAGGTCGCTGCGGATCGCCTCGTCCTGCTCGGCCTGGATCGTGGCGACGATGTCGTGCATCCGCCCGGTGCGTGCGCGTTCGAGCGCCGCGAGCAGCGCACCCTCCCCGACGATCGTCAGCCCCGCATCCTCACCCGCGTCGGCGTCGAAGACCCGGTCGTCGAGGCCGACCAGGCGGCGCCCGCCGCGCGTGATGAAGTGACGGCGGCGGACCACCCCCATCGGGTGCACCGCCGTCGCCCGGTAGAAGGGCTCGGCGACGGGCGCGCGCCAATCGACGACGAGCGGCCGGTGGTCGTCGTCGTCCACCGAGACGCGCCCGATGTAGTAGCGGCCGTCGGTCGGGCCGGCGCCGTCGGCCGCCTGGGGGGTGAGGTCGAGACGGCCGAAGCACAGCGGGGCGTCGCCGATGTCGAGCGCCGCGAGCCGGCGCTGGGTCGTCTCGACGGCGATGTCGCGCTCCAGCCGGGCCTGGTGCGTCCCACCCCGCCGGACCTCCGAGTACGCGTCGGCGACCCGGACCGCGGATCGGCGCATGTCGTCGAGGCGGGCGTAGGCGGCGTCGAGCACGCGCTGCTCGGCCGCCAGCTCGGCGTCGGGGACCTCGGGCAAGCGGACTCCGGATCGTCGGTGCACGCCCGACCGCCCTGCGCGCGGGGGTCGTTCGGGCGCGAATCGGGGAACGGGGACCGACGATCTTAGGCGAGCGACTGCGAGGCGGGAATCCCGCCTCGCAGCGAGCCGGGGCCCGAGCGGCCCGCCGCCGGAGGCGCCGAGAGCGGAAAGCAAGGCGAGCGGCGAGCGGCGAGCGCGGCGCTTCAGGGGCGGCGGCCGAGCAGGCCCATCAGGCGGTCGGAGACCGAGGCCGACGCGAGGACCGGCACCTCGGGGCCGAACGCGCCGTGGGCGCGGAACTCGTCGAGCGGGATCGACCGGCCCCAGTCGTAGACCATCTGCGCGATCGGTTCGTCGATCGTCAGGTCGAGCCCGCATGCCGTCGCGACGTCCCAGTTGTGGACGACGACCTCTTCGAGGTTGATCAGCGCGGCGAAGTCCGCGGGGAACGTGCCGAACGGGTACGTCCGGTCGCCGTCGAACGCGCCGGGCTGGCGCCAGCTGGCGAGGTTCTCCTTCGCAGCGGCGGCCACGGCCAGGCCCGGGTCGTCGCCGAGGACGTCGCCGGCGTCCTCGCCGGCCTCCCGCCCCTGGTTCACGAGCGTGAACATCCACGTCGCGCCGAGGAGGTGGTTCAACGTCGCGCGGACGTCCCACCCGGCACACGGGGACGGAGCACGGAGTCCGGTCTCATCGAGGTCCGCAACGAGCTTCGCGGTCTGGTCGTACGACCGTTCGAGAGCGAGCACGATGTCCATCCGTCAGCCCTCCACGAAGACTTGGATGGTCTCCGGACGCACGCCGTCGTACTTCATCGCGTCCGCGGCGCCCTCGGCCTGGAGCGCCTTCTCGAAGCTGTCGAGATCGGGGCACTCGACGATCAGACCGACGCGCTCGGGCGCGTCCCGATCGACGAACGTGCGCACGGAGAAGCCCATCGGGCCGAAGAACTCCGCGCGCTTCGGGGATGCGAGCCAGTGTTGGACGTCGTCGACCTCGTGGATGATCAGCAGTGTCGTCATGCGGGCATCGTGCGCTGCGGCGCGCGTCACCCGCGCGTCAGGCCCGTGTCGCCGTCTCGAGCCTGTCGATCGGGCCGATCCAGCTACGAAACCCGCGCGCGCGGCAGAGGTCGCCCGCCTCGGCGAGCCAGCCGTGTCCCTCCCCATCGAGCGTGCCGACGCGCCGGTACCGCGCCTGCGCGAGCGCGTAGAGCGTGGTGGCGCGGTGATACGTCCACCCGAACGCGGTTGCCGTCGCCAGCGCCGAATGGAGATGGTCGTCGGCCTCGTCGTGCCGGCCGAGCAGCGACGCGAGCTTGCCCGCGTACGCGGCGACGGGGCCTTGGCTGGTCACGCCGTTGAAGGCGACGTCACCCGCGAACGGCGCGATGACGGGCAGCAGCCTCGCGGCTGCGTCGACGTCCTCGAGCTCGATGGCGAGGACCGCGTAGCCGATCACCGAGGTCGTCCACATGTTGTCGACGGGGAGGTCCGCGAAGCGGTCGGCCATGCCGGTTCGCAAGATCCGGCGTGCTTCCTCGGTACGCCCGACGGCCTCGCAGATGATCCCGTACGCGACGCGGAACGGGACGACGCCGGGATTGTCACGTGCGGCCTGCTCGACGACCGGGAACAGCTCGTCGTGCTTGCCGGCGAACGTGCCGATCACGAAGAACTGTCCGGCGAACAGCGTGAACGCGTCGGGCGCGGCGATCTCGACGCCGAGGTCCAGGTTGCGCGCGGCGAGCGTCTCGGCCTCGGCGAGACGGCCGCTCATCGTCGCCTCGAACGTGTCGTAGAGGCCGGCGATCCACCGGAGTCGCGGCTCGCCGACGGTTCGCGCAGTCGACCGCACCCGGGCCAGGCTGTGCGCGGCGACGACGGGATCGGCGGATTCAACCGCCACGTTGTACGCCGCGACGTGCGCGCCGAACTGCAGTCGCGGATCTCCCGACGCTTCCGCCGCCGTCACCGCCCGCGCGGCGATGTCGCGGCGGAGCGCGCCACTCCCCGGCCCCCACAACGCCATCAGCACCGCGGGTGCGACGTGCGCGACGAGCGCCGGGTCGCCGCTCGCGTCGGCGAGTGCCCATGCCTCGTGACCCAGCGCGATCCGTCGCGCGGCGGCCGGCGTGTACACGAGACATTGCGCCAACAGGGCGAGCAGGCGCGTCCTGGTGGCCTCGTCGCGCGGATCGGCCGCCGCCACCGCCGCTTCGACGATCGCCAGGTGCTCCGGCGCACCGCTCGCCATGCGCGCGAAGCCGCGATCGGCCGCCAGCGCGGCGCGGACGAGCGCGTCGCGGTCGCCGCTGCGCCGCGCGAGCTCCGCGCCGCGTTCGAGCGTCGCGAACGCGTCGGGCTCGCCCGCGCGGTGTTGGGCGTCGCCGAGGCGAACCAGGAGATCGGCGCGCTCGGTGTCCGATCGATGCAGCGCGACCGCGGCGTCGAGCGCGACCCCGTAGTGCCGGGCGGCCTCGCTCGGCGCGAGGTGTGCGAGCGCGTGGTCTCCCGCGAGGACCGACCACTGCAACGCGTCGGCCGTCAGACCCGCGAGGGCGCAGTGCCGCGCGAGCTGGACGACCACGTCCGGAGCGACGGGCTCGACGTCCTTCACGAGCACCCGCGCGGCCCGCTCGTGCAGACGCGTACGGCTCGCGGCGCCGATGTCGGAGTACAGCGCGTTGGCGACGAGCGCGTGCACGAACCGCATGGCGCGCCGGACGGCGCGGACGTCGACGAGGATTCCCGCGAGTGCCGCGGCGTTCAGCGACGCGACGACGCTCCGCTCGTCGAGGTCGACCATGTCGACGAGCACGTCCTCGCGGAACTCGACGCCCAGGACGGACGCGGCCGCGAGCACCGTGGCGACGTCTTCGCCGAGCGCGTGCACGCGGCTCCAGACGACCTCGCGCAGGCTGGGCGGCACGCTGTCGGCCGTCACGATGCGCTGCCAGTCGCGCAGAGCAGCGTCGTCCGCGCGTTCGTCGCTGCCGAGCTCCATCCAGTGCCGCACGAGCTGTGACGCGTAGAGCGGATTGCCCGCGGTGTCCTCGCGGAGCTTCCCGGTGACCCGTCGCAGCTCGGCATCGGGCGCCGCGCGTGTCGCGGCGACGACGAGCTCGGCGAGCTCGGCCTCGTCGAGCCCGCTCAGCTCGATGGCGCGCACACCACCGCGCTCGACGTCGGCGAGCGCGGATCGGACGTCTTCGGGGGCGGCCTCGCCGCGATCGCGCCGTGTCAGCGCGAGCACGACCGGGGAGTCGGCGAGCGCGCCGGCGAGGTGACGGAGCAGGAGCAGGGCGGTGGCCTCGGCCCACTGCAGGTCGTCGATCATCAGCACCACCGGGCGGCGGGCGGCGACCCGGCGCACGAGGTCGGCGGCCGCATCGAAGGCCAGGAAGCGCTGCGTGACGTCGTCCGACGCGGTCGGGGCCGGTGCCGTCCCGACCCGCGCCAGCAGCCTCGGGCAGATGTGCGCCAGCTCGCCGCCGCAGCGCGCCACGTGCTCCGCGAGCAGGTCCGCAGGCGCGTGGTCGACGCACGCGCCGAGCAGCGTCCGGAACGGCTCCAGGGGCACACCGGCCTCGTCGCAGCGTCCGTACAGGACCGTCGCCGTGCCCGACGACGTCACCGACCACGCGAACTCGGCCAGCAACGTCGTCTTGCCGATCCCGGCCTCGCCTCCGACGACGACCGTGCGCAGACCGCTCGACGCCGCGGCCTCGAGCTCGGCGTGCAACGCGGCGTGCTCCGCCGCCCGGCCGACGAAGGCGACCCGGTGCGCGAGCGCGCCCGGCAACGGGATGTCGACGACCGCGGGCACGGCAGGCGCGTCAGGCGCGTCGGGTTCCGAGTCGATGCCGTCCCAGCCCGTCGCGACCCGCCGCTCGATCCGGACGACGTCGGGCGACGGCTCGGTGCCGACCTCCTCGACGAGCAGCGTCCGGTACACCTGGAAGGCCCGCAGCGCGTCCGCCTGGCGACCCGCGAGCGCGTGCGCGCGGATCAACAACCCGCGTGATCGATCGCGATACGGGTGCAGCGCGATCTGCCGCTCGAGCGACGCGACCGCGTCAGCCGCCCGGTGCGCCGCGATGAGCTCCTCCGCGTAGTCGTCGACAGCGCCAGCGTGGATCTCGGTCACGCGCGCGATCTCACCGCGCGCCCACTCCTCGCCCGCGAACTCCTCGAGCACGGGCCCACCCCACGACGCGAGCGCGTGCTCGAGTGCAACGAGTCGCGGGTTCGTCTCGCTGGCGGCCGTCACCGCGTCGCAGAACCCGGTGGCGTCGACGTCACACGCGAGCGAGTACCCGGTGCTCGTCGTCACGAGGACGTCCGAGCCGATCACGCCTCGGAGCCGCGCGACCGTCGTCCGCAGCGCGCCGGGCGAGACCATCAGGACGTCGGCGAGCCACTCGGCGCGCAGCCGCCGTGGAGCGTGGAGCGCCAGGAGCGCGAGCAGCCGCCGTTGACTCGCGCTGGGGACGTCGACGGTCGAGCCGTCGGACCTGACGGCGCTCACCCCGCCGAGGACGCGCACGCACGCGACCGGCGGTCGGGGGCCGCTCATGCGCGCGCGTCGTCGAGAACGAACCCCATGCCCGCCTGCCTGCTCCCGTGGCCTGCCCGCCGCCGCGCCCTGTCGAGCGACGCGGGACTCTAACCGGGCTGCGGGCGGGCGGCTCGGGGTCGGGATGTGACGGCGCCGGGCGTCAGCGTTCGAAGTCGAGGATCTGCTCCGGCGGCGGGAAACCGTCCTCCAGCGCGATCCCGTGCACGTCGCGCACGCGGTCACGGAACCAACGATCGAACGGATCGTCGGACGTTCCGAGCGTCTTGAACGCGGCGTCGAGATCGTCGGCTTCCATGTAGATCACCGCGACGTCGCCCGTCGGTGTGCTCTGGTGCCAGACGCGCTCGCGCGTGATGCCCGCGCGCGTGCGCGACCTCACGTACTCGGCGTGCCGGTCGCCACCGTGCGCGCACGACGCGATCGCGGCACGGTCGTCCTCGGTCTTGCCGGGAAGTATCGGTGCGACGAACCCAACGGACGGCATATGCGCCTCCTCTCGTGTGTTTCGGGGAGGCTGACGACCCACGCGCGTCACCCGCGCATCAGGTACGGGTGACGCGCGGGTGACGCGGCCGGGTCGGCACGCTCGACCGACACGACCGAAAGGACCCGACATGCCGTACGGAATCGTGCATCACTTCCCGGGTGGGACGAAGGAGAACTACGAGGCGTCGCTGCGCGCCGTGCATCCCGCCGACGGCAGCCTGCCCGACGGGCAGATCTTCCACGCGGCCGGCCCGTCCGAGGGCGGCTGGACGATCCTGGCCGTCCACGAGACGCAGGCGAGCTGGGAGCGCTTCCGCGACGACGTCCTGATGCCGCGGCTGCAGGCGGGCATCGAGGGCGGCTTCCCGACTCCGCCCCAGGAGATCGCCGTCGACATCTTCACCATCAGGCCCTGAGGCGCGGGTCTGGCACCCGGCCGCCATGTCCATGGTCGCACTCGCTGCGGGCGGGGATACCCCGCCCGCAGACGCTCGCCGCTCCGTCAGATCTGGTTGGGGACCGTGACGGTGACGTCGTCGCCGCCGGCCAGCAGGAGGGCCTCGCCCACCACAACGGTCGACGCGTCGCGGCGCACGTGCACGGCACGGCCGCCGAGGTTGGCGAGCGGCGGTCCCGTCGTCCCCAAGTGGCGCTCGACGGTCCGCACGACACCGCCGTGGGTGACGACGAGCACGCGCCCGCGCTCGTGGCGCGCCGCGAGGTCGACGAGCGCGGGGAGCACGCGCGCGAGCAGGGTCGCGTCGTCCTCGAAGCCGGGTGGCCGGCGATGGTCGGCGAGGTATCCCGGCCAGTCGCGTTCGATGTCGTCGCGTGTGAGCCCGGTCCACTCCCCCGCGTCGCGCTCGCGCACGCGCGTGTCGACGACCGGGTCGAGCCCGAGCGCCCCGGCGACGAGACGTGCCGTCTGGTGGGCGCGCCGCAGGTCGGACGTCACGACGGCGTCCACCCGGCCGTTGGACGCGAGCCGGGACCCGGCCTGGCGGGCCTGCTCCTCACCGAGGCGTGACAGCGGCGGGTCGGCGTGGCCCTGCCAGCGGCCGGCCGCGTTCCACGTCGACTGGCCGTGCCGGACGAGCAGCAGCGTCGTCGTCGCGCCCATGGCTCCCTCGGCGCCGGCCGTCGTGGGCATCGGCCCACGGCCGGCGTTCGTCCGCGCGGCGCGGTCGTCGCCCGCCGTCATTCGTCGGGGTCGTCCGCCGCGACGAGGTCGAACTCGCCGTTGCGGTAGACGAGCGCGGCGTCGAGGCCTTCGAGCGGCGGCCGGAGGCCACCGTGACCGCCCGGCTCGACGTACGCGCGGACGGTGCGCCGGCCGGCCGCGGTCGGCATCACGACCCGGTCGGACGACGGCCACCGCAGCGACGACGCGGGGAACACGAGCGACTGGTACTCGCTGAAGCGCTGGCGGCGCCCGGTCGGGCCCGAGAGCGACGCCTCGACGCGCCGGAACGCGGGCGTCGAGAACCCGGCGGGGAGCTTGAAGCGCTCGAGCGCCTCCCGGACGATCTCGCGCAGACCCGTCCCCGACGTCACCCCTTGCTCCAACGCCTTGGTGCGCGCCTCGTTGGACGCGCGGTTGACGCGCTGCAGCGTCGACAGGAGCACCTCCTGCTGCGACGCGTCGGGAATGAGGCGGACGGACCGGACGCTCACGGACCTCACCTTGCCCGATTCGGGACCCGGACTGCGAACGGGTTGCAGTCCGTCAGCCGGCGAGCGACACGCGCAGACGGTCGAGCCCGCGCAGCACGATGCGGCCGCCCCACACCGGCTGCTCGTCGAGCAGCGTGAGCTCGGGGAAGCGCCGCACGAGGCGCGGGATCGCGACCTGTCCCTCGAGGCGCGCGAGCGCGGCGCCCAGGCAGTAGTGGACGCCGCTGCCGAACGACACGTGCTGCGACGCGCCGTCGCGGCCGAGGTCGAGGTCGTCGGCGGTCGGACCCCACTTCGCCCGATCCCGGTTGGCGGACGCGAGGCAGGTCATCACGAACGTGCGGGCCGGGACGGGAACGCCCGCGATCTCGACGTCTCGCGTGGTGATGCGGCGCGAGAACTGCACCGGGCTGTCGTAGCGGAGCAGCTCCTCGACCGCGTTCGCGTCGAGCGAGGGGTCGTCGCGCAGGCGCGCGAGCTCGCCCGGGTGACGCAACAGCGCGAGCACGCCGTTGCCGATCAGGTTGACGGTCGTCTCGTGCCCGGCGATGTAGAGCAGCACGACCTGCGCGACGAGCTCGTCCTCCGAGAGCTGCTCGCCGGTGCGGTCGTCGGCGACGGACACGAGCGCGCTCAGCAGGTCGTCCGCCGGCTCGCGCCGCTTCCACGCGATCGCCGCGCGTACATGGGCGAGCATCGAGTCGGACGCGTGCAGCGCGGCCTCGACGTCGTCGTACGCGACGATCGGGTCGAGCATCTTCGTCATCGTGTGCGACCAGTCGCGCATGTGCGCGCCGTCGGCCTCCGGCATGCCGAGCATGTCGGAGATCACCTGGAAGGGCAGCGGGAACGCGAGCTGCGCGACGACGTCCATCTCGACGCCACTTGCGGCCGCGGCGTCGAGCGCGGCGTCGACGAGCTCCGTCACGCGCGGCCGCAGCTGCTCGATGCGCCGCGGCGTGAAGACGCGCGACACGAGACGGCGGAGCCGGTCGTGATCGGGCGGGTCGCGGTTGAGCATCGTCAGCTGCCCGAAGTCCTCGCGCCCCTCGACGAGCGCGGCGACGTCCTCGGGCACCGGGAACGGCTCCGCGTTGCGCTCGTCCACGCTCAGCGTCGGATCGCGCAGGAGGGTGAAGACGTCCTCGTAGCGGAACAGCGCGACGGGCCCGATCGGCGTGTGGTGGACGGGGTCGTGCGTGCGGAGCAGCGCGTACTGCGCGTACGGGTCGTCGAAGAAGCCCGGCTCGAAGGGGTTGAACGCGACGGTCGGCGTCGTGCTCACGCCCGGAGCGTAGGGCAGCATGCGGGGGTGGCGCGCCTCGTCGTCGACGGGATGAACGTGATCGGCTCCACGCCCGACGGCTGGTGGCGCGACCGCGACGGTGCGGTGCGCCGGCTGGTCGAGCGGTTGCAGCGGCTCGCGGTGGAGACGGGCGACGACATCGCGCTGGTGCTCGACGGCCGTCCACTCCCCGACCTGCCGGAGGGCGACCACGACGGGATCACGGTGCGGTACGCGCGCCGGGGCGGCCGTGACGCGGCGGACGACCGCATCGTCGAGCTCGTGAGCGACGACGCCGAGCCGTCGTCGCTGACCGTCATCACGTCCGACCGCGCCCTCGCGTCACGCGTCCGCGACCTCGGCGCATCCGTGGAGGGGGCCCGCTGGTTGTTTCATTGACAGATCTGCGTGGTCAGGCGGTACTCAGGTCTCAATGAAACATGAGCGCGCGCGAGTCAGGCGGTGCGCGTCAGCGGCTTGTAGCGGATGCGGTGGGGCTGGTCGGCCTCCGCGCCGAGACGCTTGTGACGGTCCGCCTCGTAGTCGCTGAAGTTGCCCTCGAACCACACGACCTGCGAGTCCCCCTCGAACGCGAGCACGTGCGTCGCGACGCGGTCGAGGAACCAGCGGTCGTGGCTGATGACGACCGCGCAGCCCGCGAACTCGAGGAGCGCGTCCTCGAGCGAGCGGAGGGTGTCGACGTCGAGGTCGTTGGTGGGCTCGTCGAGCAGCAGGACGTTGCCGCCGCTGCGGAGCACCTTCGCGAGATGCACACGGTTGCGCTCGCCGCCCGACAGGTCCCCGACCTTCTTCTGCTGGTCGGATCCCTTGAAGTTGAAGCTCGCGACGTACGCGCGACCGTGGATCTCGGCCCCGCCGACGACGAGGTGGTCCACGCCGCCGGTGATCTCCTCGTAGACGGTCTTGTCGGCGTCGAGCGTGTCCCGGGACTGGTCGACGTACGCGAGCTCGACCGTCGGCCCGACGCGCAACGTCCCGCCGTCGGGCTGTTCCTGGTGCGTGATCATGCGGAACAGCGTCGTCTTGCCCGCGCCGTTCGGGCCGATGACGCCGACGATCGCGGCGCGCGGCAGCGAGAACGTGAGGTCGTCGATCAGCAGCCGGTCGCCGAAGCCCTTCACGACGTGCTCCGTCTCGACGACCACGTCTCCGAGACGCGGGCCGGGCGGGATCGAGATCACGAGCTTGTCCGCGCGCTCCGGCGCGCGCTCGGACTCGGCGAGCAGCGCGTCATACGCGTTGAGGCGCGCCTTGCCCTTCGCCTGACGCGCGCGCGGCGACATGCGGATCCACTCGAGCTCGCGTTCGAGCGTGCGCTGGCGCGCCTTGTCCGCCTTCTCCTCCTGCGCGAGCCGCTGCTGCTTCTGCTCGAGCCACGACGAGTAGTTGCCCTCCCACGGGATGCCGCGACCGCGGTCGAGCTCGAGGATCCAGCCCGCGACGTTGTCGAGGAAGTAGCGGTCGTGGGTGACGGCGACCACGGTGCCCGGATACTCCTGCAGGTGCCGTTCGAGCCACGCGACGGACTCCGCGTCGAGATGGTTCGTCGGCTCATCGAGCAGCAGCAGGTCGGGGCGCGAGAGCAGGAGCCGGCACAGCGCGACGCGTCGCCGCTCGCCACCCGACAAGGTGGCGACGTCGGCGTCGCCCGGCGGCAGGCGCAGCGCGTCCATCGCGATGTCGAGCGTGCGCTCCAGGTCCCATGCGTTCGCGGCGTCGATCCTGTCCTGCAGCTCCGCCTGCTCGGCGAGCAGCTTGTCGAAGTCGGCGTCGGGCTCGCCCATCGCCGCGCACACCTCGTTGAAGCGGTCGAGGAGCGCCTTCGTCGCGGCGACGCCGTCCGTCACGTTGCCGAGCACGTCCTTCGACGGGTCGAGCTGCGGCTCCTGCGCGAGGTACCCGACGGTGAAGCCGGGCGTGAGCCGCGCCTCCCCGGTGTAGCCGTCGTCCTCGCCGGCCATGATCCGCAGCAACGTCGACTTGCCCGCGCCGTTCGAGCCGATCACGCCGATCTTGGCGCCCGGGTACATCGAGATGTTGATGTTCTCGAGCACCTGCCGGTCGGGCGGGTGGAAGCGCGACAAGCCGCGCATGGTGAAGATGAACTGCGGGGCCATGGATCCGAGGATACGTGCGGACGAAGCCGGGCCCTGGCCGGAGACGGGGAGGGCCCGGCCCGAGGGGGCCAGCGGCCCGACCGGAGGAGACGGCGTGAGCCCGAACATCGCGACGAACACGACCGTGACGCGCGAGGAGCTGCTCGACTTCGTCAGGCCGCGTCATCACGCCGTGCTCATCACCACACGCGCCGACGGCACACCGCAGGCGTCGCCGGTCACCTGCGGTGTGGACACCGCCGGGTGCATCGTCGTGTCGACGTATCCGGAGCGGGCCAAGACGCGCAACGCACGTCGCGACGCGCGCGTCAGCGTCGTCGTGCTCTCCGACGACTTCGGCGGTCCGTGGGTTCAGATCGACGGCCGCGCCGAGGTGGTGGACGGTACGGACGCGGTCGAGCCGCTCGTCGAGTACTACCGGTCGATCGCCGGCGAGCACCCCGACTGGGACGAGTACCGGGCTGCGATGGTGCGCCAGGGCAAGTCGCTGCTGCGCGTCACGCCGACGCGCTGGGGACCCGTCGCGACCGGCGGGTTCCCCGCCCGGCTCGCGTGACGCCGTCGGCAACGGCCGCGTCGGACCGTGCCGCGACGGTCACACGAGGAGCGGGAGCTCCGTCCGCCCCGCCTCGAGGCCGAGCAGGTAGCGCTTGCGCTCGAGACCGCCGCCGTACCCGGTGAGCGACCCGTCGGCACCGATCACGCGATGGCATGGCACGACGATCGCGACGGGGTTCTGCCCGTTCGCGAGCCCGACCGCGCGCTGCGCGCCTGGTCGGCCGATGCGCGTCGCGAGCTCGCCGTAGCTGACCGTCTCGCCGTACGGGATCGCCCGCAGCGCGTGCCACACCTCGCGCTGGAACGACGAGCCGTCGAGCGCGAGCGGCACGTCGAACTCCGTGCGCGAACCGTCGAAGTACTCGTCGAGTTGCGACGCGAGCGCGTCGAGGTGCGCGGCCGCATCGCGCGTCCCGTCGACACGCGCACGCGCCATGCGCGCGCCGTCGAGCGACAGCCCGGTGACGCCGTCCGCGGCCGCGTGCAGCATCAGCGGCCCGACCGGCGACTCGACGAGCAAGGTGCCGGGTTCGTTCGTCGTCTTCCTCATTGCATCCTCCAGACATGCTGTACCGCGTACGAGCGCCACGGGCGCCACGACGTGGGGTCGACCCGCCGTCCGAACCGGGCGAGCGCGCGCCGGACCCCGAGGTCGCGGGCGAGGAACACGTCGGGGTCGCCCGTGCCCCGCATCACGACGAGATCGGCGGTCCACTCCCCCACGCCGGGGAGCGCGAGCAACCGCTCGCGCAGCTCCGTGCGGTCCGCGCCCGCGTCGACGACGACGGTGCCGTCGGCGAGCGCGGTCGCCAGCCCGACGAGCGTCTTCGCACGCGCGCGCGGCATCGGCAGCGCGGCCGGGTCGACCGCCGCGATCGTCGCCGCGCTCGGGAACAGATGAGTGACGCCGTCGTCGTCCAGCGTGTCGCCGTGCTCGGCCGTGAGTCGCGCCGCCAGCGTGCGCGCACCCGCGACGCTCACCTGCTGTCCGAGCACGACGCGCATCGCGAGCTCGTCGCCGTCCACCGTCCCCGGCACGCGGATCCCCGGGGTCTTGCGGACCCACGGCCCGAGGACGGGGTCGGCCCCCAGCTGCTCGTCGACGGCGACGGGGTCGGCGTCGAGATCGAGCAGCGCGCGACTGCGCGAGACGGCGGTGGTGAGGTCACGCACGTCGTCGAGACGGAGCTCGCACACCACGTGCCCGTCGCCGGGGCGGAGCGCGACGACGCCCGCGCCGTGCGGCAGCCGGAGCGACCGCCGGTACACGTCGTCCGATGCGACCTCGACGCCGGGCACGGCGCGCGCCGCGAGGAACTCGAAGAGCTCGTGCGCGGCGAACGGCTCCCGGTACGGCAGTCGGACCACCACGACGCCGGGTGTGCGGACGTTCGCGGCGCGGCGGCGACGTCGGAGCTCGCCGGGCGACATCGCGAAGACCTCGCGCACGGTGTCGTTGAACTGGCGGATGCTGCCGAAGCCGGCGGCGAACGCGACGTGCGCGAACGGCAGGTCGGTCGTCTCGATCAGGACGCGCGCGGTCTGTGCGCGCTGTGCACGTGCGAGCGCGAGCAGGCCGACGCCCACCTCGGCGACGAGCTGCCGGTGGAGCTGTCGCTCGCTGTACCCGACCCGCCGCGCGACGCCACCCACGCCCTCGCGGTCGACGACGCCGTCGGCCACGAGGCGCACGGCCCGCGCGACGACGTCCGCGCGCGCGTTCCACTCGGGCGAGCCCGGCACCGCGTCGGGCCGGCACCGCTTGCACGCACGGAAGCCGGCATGGTGCGCGGCGGCGGCCGTCGAGAAGAAGCGGACGTTCTCGGGCAACGGCGTGCGGGCCGGGCAGCTCGGGCGGCAGTACACGCGGGTCGTCAGCACCGCGGTCACGAACCAGCCGTCGAAGCGGGCGTCGCGTGCCCGTACGGCGCGGTAGCAGCGATCGAAGTCCGAGGCGTTCACGGGGGTCACGACGACCAGTGTGCGTCACCGCGCGGGCGCGCGCTGGCGGGAATCGGACAGCGCGGTGAGCGCCGTGCGGCCCGCCACCGGCGGCGCTACGGTGCGGCGCACCCGACCGCCGCGCACACGGAACGGAGCGCACGATGCGAGCAGCGATCTTCGTCGGCCAGGACCAGCCCCTCGAGATCGAGGACGTCACGCCCGTCGCGCCCGGTCCCCGGGACGTCGTCGTCCACGTCGACGCGAGCGGCGTCTGCCACTCGGACCTCTCGGTCATGAACGGTGGGCTCCCGCTGCCGCCGCCGTGCATCCTCGGCCACGAGGGGACGGGGACCGTCGAGGCCGTCGGCAACGAGGTGTCGCGCGTGAAGGTCGGCGACCGCGTCGTCGCGTCGTTCACGCCCGCGTGCGGCGTGTGCTGGTACTGCCTGCACGATCAGTCGAACCTGTGCGAGCACATGGGTGCCGTCGCCACCGCGCCGCGCGTCACCCGCGGCGACGGCACGCCGATGATCACGATGACCGGGCTCGGCACGTTCGCCGACATGATGACCGTCGACGAGTCGTCGATCGTGAAGGTCGACACCGACCTGCCGGCCGAGCAGCTCGCGCTCATCGGCTGCGGCGTGACGACCGGTGTCGGCGCCGCGCTCAACACCGCGCAGGTCGAGCCCGGCGCGACCGTCGCGGTGATCGGCTGCGGTGGCGTCGGTCAGGCCGTCGTGCAGGGCGCGCGCATCGCGGGCGCGTCGCGCATCTTCGCGATCGACCCGGTCGAGCTGAAGCGGAAGTCGGCCGAGCAACTGGGCGCGACCGACCTGATCGACCCGGCCGCAGGTGACCCCGTCGAGCAGGTCAAGGCGGCCACCGGCGGGCGCGGCGCCGACTACGCGTTCGAGGTGATCGGCCTGCCGGAGACGATCGTGCAGGCGTACAACACGGCGCGCCGCGGCGGCACGGCCGTCGTCGTCGGCATGCCGCGGTGGGACGCGTCGGTCACGCTGCCCGCGTTCGGCATGTTCTTCGAGGAGAAGAAGCTGCTCGGCTCGGTGTACGGCTCCGCGCAGGTGCGTCGCGACTTCCCTCGCTTCGTGAGCCTCGTCGAGACCGGCCGTCTCGACCTCAACGCGATGGTGTCGCGCCGCATCAAGCTCGACGAGATCAACGACGCCTTCCGCGCGATGCAAGCGGGCGAGGTCATCCGCAGCGTCATCACCTGACCGCCGCCATACTGTGAAGCGTCAACCACAACATGTGTGTCTGAGGCTTCAGAGAATGCGGGCGGTCAGCGGGTGTCGACGGCCTGGAACGCCTCCGCCAGGCGCCCCTCGGGGAGGCCGGCCTCGGTCGCGTTCGCGGTGAGCCACCCGCGGATGCGCGTCTCGAGCCCGCCGTCGGCGTCGACGAGCTGGCTGACGTGGCAACGCAGCGCCTCGACCTTCTTGTCGAACGCGTCGGTGACGTCGACGAACACGTCACGCGCGCGCGTCGCCATCAACCACAGCTCGGGAACGGTGTGCGCGTCGAGGCCCTCCGCCGCGAGCTCGGGGTGCGCGAACGGGTTGCGCGCGTCCGGATAGACCGCGCACACGGTCGCCTCGCCGGCCGCGAGGTGGTCGGGGTGGCTCGCGTAGATGCGCTCCCAGTTCCGCTCGGGCGACTGGGCCACGACGCGGTCGGGACGGAAGCGCCGGATCACCCGCGAGATGTCGCGGCGCAGCGCGATGGACGACACCAGCCGCCCGTCGGGGTAGCCGAGGAACGTGACGTCCTCCACGCCGACGACGCGCGCCGCCGCGAGCTGTTCGGCGCGCCGGATGCCTGCGATGTCGGCACGCGGCACGTCGGGGTCGAAGCCGCCCGCGTCGCCGTCGGTCACGACGCAGTACGCGACCTCGATGCCGGCGGCCGTCCACGTCGCGACCGAGCCGGCGACACCGAAGTCGACGTCGTCGGGGTGCGCGGTGACGACGAGGATCCGCGCGATCCCGTCGTTCGTCGCCGTGCTCACGAGGCCGCGAACACCGCCGGCCTGCGGTCCGCCCACGGCGCGGCCTGCTCGAGCTGCGACGCGACGCGCAGGAGGAGGTCCTCGCGTCCGTACGCCGCGACGAGCTGCACGCCGACCGGCAGCCCGTCCGCGGTCCAGTGCAGCGGCAGGGAGACGGCGGGCTGGCCCGTCACGTCCCACGGCACCGTGAACTGCGCGAGCTCGCCCATCAGCGTGAGCGCCTCGCCCGGATCCGCGGTCGGCGCCATCAGCCCGAGCTTCGGCGGCGGCTGTGCGATCGTGGGCGTGACGAGCACGTCGAACCCGTCGTCGGCCCACCAGCTCGCGACGCGTCGCGTGTAGTCGTTCATCGCCTCGAGACCGGCCAGGTACTGCGCGCCGGTCACGGCCCGGCCGCCCTCGGCCATCGCCCAGTTGCCCGGCTCGACGTCGTCGGGACCGATGGGGTCACCGGTGCGCTCGCTCCACCGTTCGAGGTCGCGCGCGATGCCGGCCGCCATGACGACGGTGAAGCCGTGGAAGGCGCCGTCGAGCGCGGGCGACGACCACTCGACCGCGTGGCCGGCCCGCTCGAGCAGCCGCCCGGTCTGCTCGACGGCGGTCACGCACTCGGGGTGCGCGTCGCGTCCGAGGTTGGGGATGGTGACGTGCAAGCCGACGCGCAGGCGACCCGGGTTCGCGCCGACCTCGTGGCGGAACGGGCGCGTCGGTGGCGGCGCGGTGTACGGATCGCCGGGCGCGGCACCCGCGACGACGTCCAGGATCGCGGCGGCGTCGCGCACGGTGCGCACGACGACGAACTCGTGCGTCAGCGGTCCCCAGTACTCGCCGAAGTCGGGACCGAGCGTCGAGCGCGCGCGTGAAGGCTTCAGGCCGACGAGCCCGCACTCGCTCGCGGGCGCGCGGATCGATCCGCCCATGTCGTTCGCGTGCGCGGCGGGAACGATCCCCGACGCGACCGCGGCCGCGGATCCGCCGCTCGAACCGCCCGGTGAGCGCGTGACGTCCCACGGGTTGTGCGTCGCCCCGTACGCGAGCGGCTCCGTCGTGATCGACGTCGCGAGCTCCGGCGTGTTCGTCTTGCCGACGAACACGAACCCGGCGTCGCGGAAGCGGCGCGCGAGGTAGCTGTCCTCGGTCGCCCTCCACTCGCGCTCCTTCAGGAACCGCATGCCGACGTGGTACGGATCGCCCTCGGTGTGGCAGACGGCGTCCTTCACGCAGAACGGGACACCCCGGAACGGGCCGTCGGGCAGGCCGGGCGCGTCCGCCGCGGCGCGCGCCTTGTCGAACAGCGGGTGGATCACCGCGTTGAGCTCCGGGTTGACCTTCTCGACGCGCGCGATCGCGGCGTCGACGAGCTCGCGTGGCGTGCAGTCCTTGCGCCGGACCAGGTCCGCCTGGGCAGTCGCGTCCAGCGAGGCGAGATCGTCCATGGCGGCGCACGGTACCAACTCGTGTGGGCGGGGCTCCCGGACGCGTGGATCCCCGTGGATCCCCGTGCCCGCCGGCGCACGCCGGTACGTTCACGGCCCGTGACCCGACCACCGTCACGAGGCGGCATCCTCGGCGGGCCGGTCGACGGGCCCGCGCGCGCGGCGGCCGCGTACCCGTCGTTCGAGGCGACCACCGGGACGCGCGTCCGTCACCGCGCGAGCGGCTTCACGGGGACGATCGTCGCGGTCGAGCGGGACACCGCGCGCGTGCGTGGCGCGACGGGCGTCGAGCGCCTGTTCCCGCTCGAGTCGGGCGCGTTCGCGGTCGACGGCATCGCGGTGACGCTCGTCGCGCCGCGTCCCACCTCGCGCGCACGGACACCGGTGCGCACCGCTTCGGGGTCGCGCGCGGTCGACGGGCACCGCGCCCGTGTCGCGCGGCAAGCGCGGATCTACGTCGAGGGCGTGCACGACGCCGAGCTGGTCGAGGCGGTGTGGGGCGACGACCTGCGTATCGAAGGTGTCGTCGTGGAACGGCTCGACGGCATCGACCATCTCGCGGCCGCCGTCGACGCGTTCGGCCCCGAACCGGGACGGCGACTGGGCGTGCTCGTCGACCATCTCGTCCCCGGGTCGAAGGAGGCGCGCCTCGCGGCGGCCGTGCGCGGTCCGCACGTGCTCGTGACCGGGACGCCGTACGTCGACGTCTGGCAGGCGATCCGGCCCCACGTCGCGGGGATCGAGGCGTGGCCGGAGGTCCCGCGGGACCGCCCCTGGAAGGAGGGCGTCTGCGCCGCGCTCGGCGAGCGCGACCCCGCAGCGGCGTGGCGACGCCTGCGGACGTCCGTCCGGAGCTTTCGCGACCTCGAGGCGCCGTTCGTCGGCGCGGTGGAGCAGCTCGTCGACTTCGTGACCGGGGCCAGCGACCCGCACGCGTCGACGCCGTGACGCCCGGAGCCACTTGGCGCGGCCGCATGACAGGGGCGGCGCGACCGGGGTACAAAGCTTCGTCGTGGGGGAGGCAGTCGGGAGCGCGTGCGCGGGCGCGCGCTCCGAGCGTGGACGCGGCGGACACGGCGGGCGCGCCGGGCACGGCGCGGCCTCGACGGCCTGGCTCTGCGTCCGCGGTCTCGTCGCGGTCGCGCTCGTCTTCCTCGTCGCCGTCGTGGTGACGTCCCCCGCCGTGGTCTACGGCGAGGCGCAACCGCTCGAGCTCGGAACGCTGAGCACGAGCAGCAACCCGCCGGGCTCGGGAGCCCGCCACGGGGGCCGGATCTACTACCTCAGCGTCGTGCACGAACGCCGCGCGCCGTGGGACGTCGTCGCCGACCTCGTCGGCCGGAGCGACGCCAGCGCGCCGCGGGTCGCGGCGTCACCCGGGCCGGAGAGCTCCTCGGGCGACGATCTGAGCCGGCAGGCCGCGACGGACGCGTGGCGCACGGCGCAGCGCGACGTGCTCGGCGACGTCCAGAGCCTGACGCCGCCGTTGTGGCCCGCCGTCGGTCACCTGCACGGCGACTCGGCCGGGCTCGCGTACCTGCTCCGCTACCTCGACGTGCTCCTGCCCGGCGACGTCACCGGCGGCACCGACGTCGCCGCGACCGGTGTCATCGCGAACGGTGGCACGATCGAGCCGATCGGCGGGCTCGAGGAGAAGCTCGCGGCGGCGCGCTCGGCGGGCGTCCGGGTCGCGTTCGTCCCCGCGCTGAACGACCTCGACGCCGTCCCGAACGCGTCCGGTGCCGTCCCGGTGTTCGACGCCGCGGTCGCACGCGCCGGGTTGTGGGCGTGGCAGCCGGCGGTCGTCACGACCGCGCCGTACGCGACCGCGGGCGCACGGGCCCGGGGCACGACCGGCACGGCCGTCGTCGCGGTGAGCGTCCCCGCCGACGCGCTCGCGTGGCTCTGCGGGTACACGGGTCGCGCCGCGCCGTGCCAGGCGGCCGCGGTGCTCATCGCCCACGAGGCGAGCTGACCGCGCGCTACGAGGACTGCAACACGCGCAGCACGCCGTCGCCGGTCCCCCACGGCGAGCTCGCGATCGCCTGCGCGACCGCCTCGGCGCTGTCACCGCGCCGCAGCGCGGCGAGGATGTTCGGGTAGCGACCGTTCGTCAGCGCCTCGGCGTTGGCCTCGATGCCGTCCTGGTACGACGCGAAGTTCTTCACGCCGACGCTGTTGAAGTTGCTCGCGCCGGGCATCGAGCGCGTCGTGGCGAGCGGGTTGAACTGCGCCTTGGTCCCCTCGGCCTTCTCCCACGCGACGATCGCGCGCACGTTCTCGGACGTCACCGGCATGCCGAGGCGCGTCAGGAAGTCGTTCGCCCACTGCGTCTGGCCGGGTGTGCCCTGCACGTTCCCGAGCGTCGTCGCGAAGGTGCTCCCGGTGGCGCCGACGGCCGACGTCGGGTCCGTACCGCCGCCCGCCAGCGACGTCGAGGAGCCCGCGGCGGCCACGGGCGCGCCGCTGAACTGCGCGGCCAGCGCCTGGATCTGCGCGATCCGGCTCTGGACCTCCTGGATGCCGTCGATCGGGCGCCCCTCCTCGCGTCAGCCCACTGATGGACCGGTCTCCCATCGGCAGCCGCGCCGCGGACATGAGCGAGATGCCAGACTCGCCCGCATGTCGGAGGAGAGTCCCTATTCCGTGCTGCCGGCGTCGGGCCCCTACGAGACCCGGATCGGAGCCGCGCTCATCACGCTGGTCGAGCCGCACGAGGGCCACGACCACGCGTACAACCGGTGGTACGAGGACGACCACTTCTACTCGGGCGCGATGGCGATGCCCTGGATGTTCTCGGGCCGCCGGTGGGTCGCGACGCGTGAGCTGCAGGAGCTGCGGTACCCGGTCGACTCGCCGATCGCGCAACCGCTCGACGCGGGGAAGTACCTCGCGACGTACTGGATCACGGCGGGGCGCTACGACGACCACCTCCGCTGGACCGTCGCGACCAACCAACGTCTGCTGCCCGACGGCCGGATCTACCTCGACCGGACGCACGTGTACACGTCGTTCCAGGACTACGTCGGACCCGTCTACCGCGACGCGACCGGTCCGCGCGACATCCACTCGCTCGACCACCCGTACGCGGGTCTGGTGATGGAGGTCGTCGACGGCGCCGCCGATGTCGAGCGCGCGGCGCTGTGGGCCTGGCTACGCGACGAGCACGTGCCGTCGGTGCTCGCGGGCTCGCCCGTCGCGATGTGCCTCGCGTTCGCGCCGATGCCGTTGCCCGAGGACAAGATGGCCTACGTCGAGGACGTGCCCGGCCTCGAGCGGCGGCTGACGTTGCTGTGGTTCACCGAGGTGCCCGCGTCGGAGTGCTGGGACGGGTGCTTCGCGCGTGACGGTGAGGCGATCGACGCGTCCGGTCTCGGGCGCGTGCAGCTCGCGGCGCCGTTCCTGCCGACCGTCCCCGGCACCGACCGCTACGTCGACGACTTGAGGTAGCGATGCGCGAGGTCCGTCTTCGCTCGCCGCGAACTGGCTTCCTCCGCCGGAACACGGCGGCCGCGATCTACGGGACCATCGTCACCGCCGCGCTCATCGCGGGCGACAGCCTGTCGACGACGAACATGACCGACATCGCCGTCAGCGTCGCGGTCGTCGTTCCTCTCTACTGGCTCGCGCACGCGTACGCCGAGTTCATCGCGCAGGGCATTCACGAGCACATCCGGCCGCGGCTCGTGGCGACGCTGCGTCAGGAGCTCCCGACCGTGCAGGCCGCGGTCCCGCTCGTCGGCATCATGCTCGTGCTCGGAACGGTCGGCGTCGGCGAGAACGCGGCCGTGTACGCCGCGCTGTGGCTCGCGGTCGCCGAGCTGCTGGCGTTCGCCTTCGTCGCGGCACGGCACAACCGGTTGCGCGGCCTGGCGCTGCTCGGCGCGGCCGGTACGAGCGCGCTGTTCGGTGTCGCGATCGTGGTCCTCAAGGCGGTGTTGCACTGAGCGACGTCGCGACTCAGTTCAGGCCGTCGTGGAGCACCGCGACGATCACGCGCAGGGTCAGGACGGTCGCGCAGAAGAGCCCGAAGTAGCCGAAGAACTGGAACAGCGACGTCGTACCCGCGAACGGCGGGCCGCCGCGCGTCCCGAGCAGCATCGCGGACAGGATCCCGACGACGCCGCCGAGGAATGCCAGCACGACCCGGTTCAGCAGGCGCGTGACCGTGAGGACGTCGTCCGGCTCGGACATCCATGCGACGCGCAGGCGCAGGTCGCCGCGCGTCGCGAGCGTCGCGAGGCGGTCGACGTGGCGCGGGAGGCGCCGCAACGTCGGCAGCGCGCGCAGCAGCTCGTCACGGGCGGCGTCCTCGACGGTCGCGACGGACATCCGGTCCTTGACCCATTCGGCCGCGACCCGTTGGACCGCGTCGAGCGCGACGTAGCCCGGCGCGAGCGTCGTGAGCGTCCCGTCGAGCGTCACGAGCGCGCGGAAGAACGTGCTGAGCTCGACGGGGACCCGGATCCGGAACGACACGAGCAACGCCAGCAGGTCGTTGAACATCGCCGCGTCGGGCGACGTGCCGGCCGCGAGGTGCCGGGCCATGAACCGCGCCAGGGCCCGGTCGAGCTGGTCCTCGTCGAGACGCCCGCGGACGGTCGCGATCGAGAGCACCGCCGCGCGGAGCTGCTCGGTGTCGCGACGCGCGACGGCCGACATCAGGTCGCGCAACGACGCCTGCTGCAGCGGGTCGATGCGCGCGACCGCGCCGAAGTCGATCAGCCCGAGCCGGCCGTCGCGCAGCAGCATGACGTTCCCGGGATGCGGGTCCGCGTGGTACACGCCGTCCACGAGCATCTGCTGGAGCGCGCAGCGCAGCAGGGTGTCCGCCAGCGCGTCGCGATCGACGTGCAACGAGTCCGCCCAACGCCGGTCGCGGACGCTCGCGCCGTCGAACTGCTCCAGCACGAGGACGCGGGGCGAGCTCAGCTCGTCGTGCACGGCCGGGATGCGGACGGGCGATCCGTCCGCAGCGGCGTTCGCGAGCTCGCGCGCGTTGCGGGCCTCGACGGTGAAGTCGAGCTCCTCGCGCAGGCGTCCCGCGAACTCGCCGGCGAGGTCGACGACGCCGTACTCGGCGCCCCAGGCGGTGCGGGCCTCGACGGCGCGCGCGAGCTCCTCGAGCACCTCGAGATCGCGACGTACCGACTCCGCGACGCCGGGCCGTTGGACCTTCACGATGACGGGCTCACCGGTGCGCAGGCAGGCGCGGTAGGCCTGCCCGATCGAGGCCGCGGCGACGGGCTCCCAGTCGAAGTCGGCGAAGACGTCGTCGACGGGGACGCCGAGCTCCTCCTCGATGAGCGCGCGCATCGCCGCGGGGTCCTCCGGGACGACGTGGTCCTGCAGGCGCGCGAGCTCCGCCGCGTACGCCGGCGGGACGAGATCGCTGCGCGTCGACAGGATCTGCCCGAGCTTGACGAACATCCCGCCGCAGTCCTCGAGCGCGCGGCGAAGGCGAACGGGCGCGGGCAGGCGTCCCTCGCCGTCGACACCGTCGTCGCGCCCGCGAGGCACGAGACCGATCGACGGACCGAGCCCGTGACGGACGGCGATGCGCGTGATCTGCGCGTACCGGCTCACGCGCCGGCCGCGCCGCTGCAGCGATCGGAGCGGGCGGGGGATCGACGCGAGGCCGCCCTGGGCGCGCGCGATCGCGCCCGGACGGGCGAGGAGCTCGAGCCACACGGTCGCGGACATCGTGAAGACGATCGAGAACACCCAGACGTTGCGGCCGAACCCGGCGTTGCGATGCACGTGGTTCTGCGCGATGGCGAGCGACAGTCCGACGCCCGCGGCCCAGCCGACGACGCCCGACAGCACCGTGACGCCGACGGAGCGGCGGGCATCGAGCAGGCGCGCGGCGAGGAACGCGACGACGAGGATCCCCGGGAGCGACAGCGCGATCACGGCGCCCACGAGCGGTATTCGGCGCGTGGGGACCGCGCGGGTCACTTCGGGCCGCCCGGCTGACGCTGTTGGCGCGCCGCCCTACGCTGCGCGCGCGGCCGCCGACGCCCCGAGACGGACGCGGAGGTGCCATGAGCGCGTCACGACCGACGGACAGGAAGCCGAACGGCGTCACCCGGATCGTCGGCTCGATCCTCGACCCGATGATCAACGCCGTCGACGTCGACGCGGTGCTCGAGCGGATCGACCTCGACGAGCTCCTCGCGAGCGTCGACCTGGACCGCGTCCTCGCCCGGATCGATCCGAACACGCTCCTCGACCGCGTCGACGTCGACCGGATGCTCGCACGCGTCGACCTGGACGTCGTCCTGCGACGCATCGACGTCGCCGGGATCGTCGACCGCGTCGACATCGATCGCATCGTCCGGCGGGTCGACATCGGGAAGGTCGTCGACCGGGTCGACATCGATCGCGTCGTCGACCGCGTCGACATCGATCGCATCGTCCAGCGCGTCGACGTCGGCAAGATCGTCGACCGGGTCGACATCGATCGGATCGTCGACCGGGTCGACATCGGGAGGATCGTCGACCGCGTCGACATCGACCAGGTCCTCGACCGGGTCGACGTCGCGCGGATCGTCGAGCGGGTCAACGTCGCGCGCGTCGCGACGACCACCGCGACGACGATGACGAGCTCCGCGCTCGACCTCGTGCGGCGTCAGCTCGCCCGCCTCGACATCCTCCTCGCCTCGTTCGTCAGGCGCGTCCTCCGGCGGCGACCCCCGACGACGCGGACGGTGCCCGGCGAACCGGTCGGCTCTCCCGCCGGCGCGTTCACGCGCCTCCTCGCCTACGTCGTCGACACGTTCCTCGTCTCGGGGATGCTCGCGGCCGGGTTCGCGCTGTTCACGTACCTGGCCGACCTCTTCGTGTCGCCCGACATTCACCCGACCCAGGGTGGGAGCGACTGGTGGGCGATCGTCGCGGGAGTGTTCACGTTCGCGTACTTCTGGCTGTCGACGGCTGCGACGGGCCGCACGCCGGGCAAGGCCCTCCTCGGACTGCGCGTCGTGCGCCGCGAGGGCGGCGCGGTCGGAGGCGGCAGGGCGTTCGTGCGCGCGCTCGTGTTCCCGTTCAGCTTCGTGTTCGGCCTGGGCTTCGTCGGTGTCGTCGGTGGCCGCTCACGACGCGCGCTCCACGATGTCGCGGCGCGCACGGTCGTCGTCTACGACCGCGACGAGCTCGTCCCCATCAGCTCGGCGAAGTTGCGGGAGTAGAAGCGTTCGCGCGCGGTCTCGTCGACGTCGGCCATCGACGCCTCGAACCGCGCGAGCGGGTCGTGCCCGCCCTCCGGGTGCGGGAAGTCGGACGAGAACAGGAACAGGTCGTCGCCGGCCTGCTCGATCATCCAGCCGACGGGCTCGGTCGGGAACGGTGTGAAGCGGAGCTGGCGGTGCACGTACTCGGACGCGCGCAGCGGGAGCTTCAACGCGGGCTCCGTGCGCGCGAACGTCGTCTGCGCGATGTCGAGACGCCGCAGCCACGGCACGACCCACATCGCGCCCTGCTCGATGCACCCGCCGCGCAGGTTCGGGAACCGGTCGAGCACGCCGTCGAGCACCATGACGGACAGGAACATCTCGGGCGCGGCGTGGATCGCCATGAAGTCCTTCGAGCGGATGTTCTCGCCCCCGCCGAGGAAGTCGGTCGTCGGCGGCTTCCCGTTCACGTGGAACGCGGGACGCACGAGCCGTCCGCCGCCGCCGACGTGCAGCACGAACGGCACGTCCGCGTCGGCGAGGCGCGCCCACACACCGTCGTAGTCGGGGTGCGTGGGGGAACGGTCGGGCGGCGGGACGGACGGGACGAGGATCGCGGCGGCGTCGAGTGCGAGCGCTTCGTCGACGGCGCGCTCAGCGAGCTCGGGCACGTCGAGCGGCACGAACGCGACCGGCAGCATTCGCGCGTCGTCCGCGCAGAACGCGGCCATGGCCCGATTGTGCGCGCGCGTCCCGCCGTAGAGCAGCTCGACGTCGCGCCCGAGGAACTGCGTGGCCGCGAACGTCGAGAACACGAGCTGACGTTCGAAGCCGAGGACGTCGAGCGCGCGACTTCGTTCGGCAGGGTCGGTTGCGCCGTACGCGGCCCAACCCTTCGGGCCCATCACCTCGGTCGGGCTCGGAAGCGCGTCGGCGCCGGCGTCGTGCGCGCGCGCGTCCGCGTCCGCGACGGCCTCGTCGGCATTCGCCCCCGCCCCCGCGAGCTGCAACGGACGTATCCGATCCCGGACGTCGGGATCGGCGTGGGCGACGAGCCAGTCCGACGTCTCCATCAGGTGGCTGTCGGCGTCGTAGAACACGCGGCCTTCGGCGTAGGGCATCGCGCTCCCCCTTCGCGTGACCGAAGCGTCGTTGCAAACGTAGTGCAGGAAGACGCGCACCGCCGCCGCGGGCGGACGGCCGGCTCGCACGCTTCACCCCCGCGGGTGATGCCTCCTCACCCCGCGGGCGGTCACCATGCGCCGGTGAGCTCGCACTCGCTGCTCGCGATCGGGGCCCTGCTCGGTCTCGTCGGCTTGGTGCTCGTCGCGACTGGGCTGGCGATGCAGCGCCACGAGCGCGTGCTCGCCCGTCGACGGCAACGGCGGCACCGACGCGCGGTCGCACGTCCGGCGCACCTCGATCACCCGGATCGGGTGACGCACGCGGTCAGTGAGGCGCCGATGATGCCGGGCGTGAGACGTGCGAGGCCGGCGCCGGCGGGCGAACGGTGAGCGCCGGCGCGCCGACGGGCAAACGGTGAGCGCCGGACCCGCCGGCGCGGACGCGGTCTCGGCGCGCACGCTGTGGCGCGCCGCGATCGTCGGCGGGGCCGGTCTGCTCGTCGTCGGTGTGGTCCTGATCGCGTGGCCACACGCGACCGGGGTCGTGCTCGCCGTCCTCGCCGGGTCCGGGATGCTGTGGTTCGGGTGCCTCGACATGATCGGCGCGCTCCTCGACCGTCCCGACCGCGGGTGGGCGCTGCGGTTCGCCCGCGGGCTGCTCGGTGTCGTCGCAGGCGCGGTGGTGCTCGCGTGGCCGCACCAGACCGTCCTCGTCGTGGCGGTCGTGCTCGGGTTGTGGATGCTCACGCAGGGCGCGTTCGCGGTCGTCGGACGCCTGATGCACCCACCGCGCTACCCGCGTGGTGCGGGGACCGTCGGCATCCTCGGGATGGTCGCGGGTCTCTTCCTCGTCGGCCAGCCGGCGCGCTCGCTCCACGCCGGCGCGATCGTGCTCGGCTCGGTCCTGGTGTGCCTCGGCGTGATCGAGCTCGTCGCCGGGCTCGTCGCATGGACGAGGGACCGCCGCCACCGTGCCGACGGCAGTGTCGCCGTCACGGCGTGACGCGTCCGTTCACGAGCTCGACCCGTGTCGTCGCGCGAAGAGCGTCGACGCCAGCGCACCCGCCGGGAGCGGGACCCAGTACGCGAAGACGCGGTAGAGCAGCGTCGCGAGCACGGCGTGCGCGGCGGACGCGCCCGCGAGGGTGAGCGTGCCCGTCAGGCCCGCCTCGACGAACCCGAGCCCGCCCGGCGTGAGCGGGATCATCGCGAGCACGCTCGCGACGACGAACGCGAGGAGCACCGGCGCAGGGTCGACGCGCGCGCCGACCGCGAACAGGCTCATGGTGAGCGCGCCGTAGTCGAACAGCTGGTTGCCGAACGCGGCGGGAACGGCGCGCTGCCAGGAGTCGGCGAGCGAGCTCCGCACGAAGTCGCGCGCCTCGAGGATCTCCGTCGTGAAGTGCGCGGTGACGCGACGGCGACGAACCTTCGCGACGGTCCAGTCGATCGCGCGACCGAACCCGCGCACGACGCGGTCGGACAGCAGCAGCGCGGACGCGCCGGACAACAGGAACACGGCGACGATCGCGGCCACGATCCCACCCCGCACGAGACGTGAGTCGATCGCGAGGCCGAACAGCAACGCGGGCACGGCGAGCAACGGCAGGACGAACAGCGTCGCGGTCGACAGCAGGCCGACGGCGGTGAGCGCGGTCGTGGTCGTCGTCGGATCGAACCCCGCCCGCCGGAGCATGCCGAGCTGCGTGGCGCCGCCCGTCGCTACGCCGCCCGGAAGCGCGCGGCTCAGCGCGTTCCCGGCGAGCTGCGCGCACGCGACGTCGAACCACGCCTTCGTGCCCAGCGCGACGCGCATCAGCTCCCACATCGAGACGAACGCGGCCGCCTCGAACAGGAAGATCGGCAAAAACCACAGCGGGAAGACCGACCGCAGCCGCGGCAGGTCGTGGAACAGCGCGATGAGGCCCGGCAGGACGACGTAGAGCGAGATCCCGCTGACCGCGAAGACCAGGACCCGAACAACGGTCCTGCGTCGCGAGCGGCGCGTGTGGTGTTCGGTTCCCGTCCGAGGATGTTCGCGCAGGACTACGTGCCGGTGAGGCCCGTCGGGCAGCTCACACCCGTTCCGCCCAGCCCGCAGTAGCCGAACGGGTTCTTCGCCAGGTACTGCTGGTGGTACGGCTCGGCGTAGTAGAACGCGGGTGCGTCCTCGATCGAGGTCGTGATGTCGCCGTAGCCGGCGTCGTGCAGCACCTTCTGGTACGCGTCGCGTGACGCCTCGGCGGCCTTCCGCTGCATCTCGCCGTACGTGTAGACGGCGCTGCGGTACTGCGTGCCGACGTCGTTGCCCTGGCGCATGCCCTGCGTCGGGTCGTGCGACTCCCAGAAGACCTTCAGCAGCTCCTCGTAGGAGACGCGCGCGGGGTCGAACACGACGAGCACGACCTCGGCATGGCCGGTGAGACCGCTGCACACCTCCTCGTACGTCGGGTTCGGGGTGAGCCCGCCCGCGTACCCGACGGCGGTGACGACCACGCCGGGCGTCTCCCAGAACTTGCGCTCGGCACCCCAGAAGCAGCCCATCGCGAACAGGGCCTGCTCGGTCCCGTCGGGGAACGGCGGGCGCAGCGAGCTGCCGTTCACGGCGTGGTGCTCGGGAACCGGCATCGTCTCGTCACGACCGGGCAGCGCCTCGTCGGCGGTCGGCATGCGCGTCTTGTGTCGTCCGAACACGGCGTCTCCTCTCGACACGGCGGGCAACGCCTCGCGACCACGGTACGTTCCCGCTCGCCTCACGCCGGCGAGAGCGTGCGCTCCGGAGCCCGATCGACGACGAGCGCGACCGCGATCAGCCACACGTTCTCGAGCGCCAGGACGACGGGGTTCACGTCCGCGAACGCGACGGCGCTGAACAGTCCCGCGAGCCCGAGCACCTGGCTGAGCGCGCCGAACGCGAGCGCGGTCACGCCGTACGCCCGTGGCAGCAGCTGCGTCTGCAGCAGCACGAACCCGAGCGGCAGGAGGATCGCCGGGGCGAGGAGGAACGATCGGCCGATCGCGTCGTTGCCCGGACCGCCGACGAGATCGAAGCTCACACGGAGCGTCTCGGCGTGACCGTGCGCCGCGGCCTGCACCGTCGCGACGATCAGCGCGGAGTCGAGCAGCGCGACCGCGACGAGGACCGCGCCGGCCAGCGCCACGATCCGCCCCGCGAACCGCTCGCCCGCGCCGGCAAGGTGCACGACGGCGAGCACGAAGACCACGTAGAGGATCGCACCGGTCGCCTGGAGCCACGCCGAGAGACGGATCGCGTTCGCGTGTGCGCGAGCGAACGCCGCGATCCGGACGAGGCCCGCGCTGTCGGGCGGCACACCCGCGGGGATCAGGAAGTGCGCGGTCAGCATGACCACGCCGGCGATGCCACACCCGGCCGCCAGCGCGCGCGTTGCCCGCTCCGACACGTCGAACCCCTCCCTCTCCACACCCGCCGCGGTCCCTCTTCCTACGTGCGGGCCCCGTCCTCGGATGGACCGTCGCCGCCGTCGTACCCCGCGCGCTCGTGGAGCGGGAGCCGGAGCCAGGCGACCATCTGGCGCAGCTGCGCGTACGCGGCGAGGCGGGCGTCGTCGGTCCCCGCGCGCTCGGCGTCGGCGAACACCGACCACAGACGTTCGACCATGTGCGGGCCCAGCTCGAGCAACCCGCCGCTGCCCTCGGTGGCCCACCGCGCGAGCACGTACCGGCAGACGGCCCCGGTCGGCACGCCCACGTTGCCCGCGAGGTTCCGGATGGTGCGAAGCGGGTCGACGTTCGCGTAGAGCGCGACGTCGCTCTTGAAGTTGGCGTCCGGGTCGTCGTCGGGCCACGGGCCCGTCCAGCGCTCGAGCGTCACGGTCGGTTCGTCGTCGACGTCGTCCACGCCGACACGATCGCGCAGGGTTCGACGCGCCGACGTCGGCTCGCTCGCGCACGTCGGGTTTTCCCCACCTCGAAGACGCCCGGTCGCACCATCGGCGGAGCGAACGACCTCCCGTAGGGTGACCGCCATGAGCGCCGTCCTCGCCCCCTGGCGCACGTCGCGCACGTGGTGGGCGCTCGTCGACGGCGTGCTCGATCTCGTCGTCGGCACGATCTCGTTCGCGGTCATGGTCGCGTTGCTCGCGACGTCCGCGTCGCTGCTCGTCGTGCTGCCCGCCGCGATCCCGGTCGCATGGCTGCTGTTCGCCACCGCGCGCGCACTCGGACGAGTCGAGCGCGCCCGGCGGGCCGCGGTGCTCGACCTCGCGATCGCGGATCCGCACCCACCGCTCGTCGCGCCGTCGTGGTGGCGGCGCCTGCTGGAACGCGTCCGCACGCCGAGCCGCTGGCGCGAGATCGTGTACCTGCTCGTGCTGCTGCCGTCGGGCGTCGTCGGCGTGGTCGTCGTCGCGCTGTGGTGCGGCTCCGCGGCGTTGCTCGGGCTCCCCGCGTACGTCGACGCGCTGCCGCGCGGCGTCGCCGACTTCGGCCCCGTCGCGGCCGGCCAGGGTCTCGCGTCGGTGGTCACCGCGGCCGTCGGCGCGCTCGGCCTCCTCGTCGTCGCGCCCTGGGCGACGCGGGGACATGCCGCGCTCGACACGCTCGCGGCGCGCCGGCTGCTCGGGCCGAGTCGCCGCGACGCGCTCCGGGCCGAGCTCGCCGAGGCGCAGCGCGAGCGCTCCGCGGCCGTCGACACCGCGGAGTCGGAACGGTCGCGGATCGAGCGCGATCTGCACGACGGCGCGCAGCAACGGCTCGTCGCGCTCGCGATGGACCTCGGGATGGCGCGCGAGAAGCTCGACTCCGACCTGCACGCCGCGCGCGAGCTCGTCGGCGAGGCGCACGACGAGGCGAAGCGCGCGCTCACCGAGCTCCGCGCGCTCGTTCGTGGCATCCACCCCGCGGTGCTGACGGAGCGCGGGCTCGACGCCGCGCTGTCGTCCGTCGTCGCCCGGGCGTCGGTACCGGTGCAGCTCGTCGTCGACGTCGACGACCGCCCCTCGCCCGCGGTCGAGAGCGCGGCGTACTTCGTCGTGAGCGAGGCGTTGACGAACGTCGACCGCCACGCGCGCGCGACCCGCGCGCGTGTCGAGGTCGTGCGGCGCGGTGACCGTCTCGTCGTCGAGGTGACCGACGACGGCGTCGGCGGCGCGACCGACGATGACGGCGCGGGCACGGGCCTGCGCGGCCTCGCGGGACGGGTCGAGGCACTCGGAGGCTGGATGCGCGTCATGAGCCCCGCCGGCGGTCCGACCACGATCCTGGTGGAGCTCCCGTGCGCATCGTGATCGGCGAGGACTCCGCGCTCCTGCGGGCGGGCCTGACGCGCCTGCTGACCGACGCGGGCGAGGAGGTCGTCGCCGCGGTGGGCGACGCGGGCGCGCTCGTCGACGCCGTGGAGCGTCACAATCCGGACCTCGCCGTCGTCGATATCCGTATGCCGCCGGACCTGACCGACGACGGGCTGCGGGCCGCGATCGCGATCCGCGAGCGCCACCCCGAGACCGGGATCCTCGTGCTCTCGCAGTACGTCGAGGAGCGGTACGCCGCCGAGCTCCTCGGACGCGAGAGCGCCGGCGTCGGCTACCTGCTGAAGGACCGCGTCGCCGACGTCGCGGACTTCGTCGAGGCCGTCCGGCGCGTGAACGCGGGCGGGACCGCGCTCGATCCCGAGGTCGTCGGCCAGCTCATGGCCCGCCGGCGCCGGGATCCGCTCGAGGGGCTCACGCCACGCGAGCGCGACGTGCTCGGCCTCATGGCGGAGGGCCGCAGCAACGCGGCGATCGCGCGCGAGCTCGTCGTCAGCGAGGGCGCGGTCGAGAAGCACGTCAACAGCATCTTCACGAAGCTGGACCTCGCGCCGACCGCGACCGACAACCGGCGCGTGCTCGCGGTCCTGCGCTGGCTCGGAGTGGGGGACGCGACATGACACGCGCGCTCTGGCGGATCGGTGGGAGCGTCCTCACGATTTCGCTGCTCGCGTTCGGCACGCTGCAGGTCGTGTCGCAGGTCGCGTACGACCGTCACCGCGCGGCCTACGCGGTCGGGCCCGTGCGCGTCGTGGACGTGCGGATCGACCACGGCTCGATCGACGTCGTCGGCGACCCCGGGACCACGACCGTGCAGGTCCACCGCGACGTCGAGCGCGGACTCGTCCACACCAGCGTGAGCGAGCGCGTCGACGGCGACACGCTCGTGATCCGTGCGTCGTGCCCGTTCCTGTCCGCTCACTGCAACGCCCACTACCGCCTCGACGTCCCACCGGCGGTGCGCGTGGTCGCGCACGCGGAGGGCGACGTCCGCGTCTCGGGCGTGCAGGGCGACGTCGACGCGCGCGCCGGCCAGGGCGGCGTCACGCTCGCGGGCGTCGGCGGGCGGGTTGACGCGCACGCGTCGCAGGGCAGCGTCCGGGCGACCGGGCTCCGGTCGACCGCCGTCGACGCGTCGGCGAGCCAGGGCAGCGTCACCCTCGTGTTCGCGAACGACCCGTCGCGCGTCGTCGCCCGCTCGAGCCAGGGCAGCGTGCACGTCGTGGTCCCCCGTGACCACGTCCCGTACCGCGTGGACGCCCGCGCGTCGCAGGGCTCGACCGACGTCGGCGTCCCGACCGACCCCGCGAGCACCCGCCGCGTCACCGCCCGGTCCAGCCAGGGCGGGGTGACGGTGACGGCGGCCACCGGATCGCCGTGACCCCGGGCACATCATGTTGACTTCGAACGGTATTACGTCGAATACTTCGATCTCTATGGTTTCCCCCGACTGGGACATCGACGACGACGGGCAGGTCGTCGGGCGGGCGCTGGCCTTCACCGGGAAGGTCGTCGCGGCCCGCTTCGAGGAGACGATGGCCCGGGCGGGCGGATCCCTGCCGACCTGGATGGTCCTCCTCACGCTGGACCGCGCCGGACCGGTGAGTCAGCGCGAGCTCGCTCGTCGGATCCACGTGGAGGACGCCACCGTCACCTACCACGTGGACCGGCTGGAGAGCGCCGGCCTCGTGAGCCGCACGCGCGACCCGGCCGACCGCCGCGTGTGGCGGGTGGAGCTCACGCCCGACGGCACCGAGACCTTCACCCGGATGAAGCAGGCGGCGTTGCGCTTCGAGACGGCGTTGCGCCGCGGGCTCGGCCGGGACGAGCTCGCGCAGTTCTTCACCACGCTGGAGCGCCTGAACGCGAACGCCGAGGCGTTCGTGCCGGGCACCGTACCCCCCGACGGTTCAGGAAGGAGCGAGTGATGGGACTCGAGCGACTGACCCACTGGTGCTACCGGCGCCGATGGGCCGTGCTGGTGACGTGGATCGTCGCCCTCGTGGCGATGAGCGTCATCGGCCAGGCCGCGAAGGGCGCGTACGACAAGAGCTTCAGCGGCCAGAACACCGAGTCGCAGCGCGCGTACGACCTCCTGAAGGAGCGCTTCCCGACGCAGTCGGGTGACACGTTCGACGTCGTCATCCACGCGCCCGGCGGTGTGCGGACGCCCGCGGTGCAACAGCAGACCGCGCAGCTGCTGCAGCAGCTCCAGGCGACGCGCCACGTCACGAGTGCGCGCTCGCCGTTCGCACCCGACGTGACCGCCGCCCGGCAGGTCTCGCAGGACGGGACGATCGCGTACGCGACCGTGCAGCTCGACGTGCGCACCGACAAGGTGACGAAGTCGGAGGCGTCGCACTGGATCGACCAGGCGAAGGCCGCGAGCCGCGACGGCGTGCAGTTCGAGCTGGGCGGCTGGCCGGTCGAGCAGGGCGTCCAGAACAACGGGGGCGGCGCGACGGAGCTCGTCGGCATCCTCGCCGCGATCGTGATCCTGCTCATCGCGTTCGGGTCGTTGCTCGCGATGGGCCTGCCGATCCTCACCGCGCTGTCCGGGATCGGCATCGGGCTCGCCATCGTCGAGCTGCTCGCGCACGTCATGAAGGTGCCGGAGTTCGCGCCGCAGGTCGCGTCGATGATCGGCATCGGTGTCGGCATCGACTACGCGCTGTTCATCGTCACGCGCTACCGCCAGGCGCTCGCCGCGGGCCGCGACCCTCAGGCGTCCGTGCTCGAGGCGGCGACGACCGCCGGTCGGGCCGTGCTGTTCGCCGGCACGACCGTCGTCATCTCGCTGCTCGGCATGTTCCTGATGCGGTTCTCGTTCCTGAACGGCCTCGCGCTCGGCGCGTCGGCGGCGGTCGCGATGGTGATGCTCGCGTCGATCACGCTGCTGCCCGCGGTGCTCGGCTTCGCGGGGACGAACATCGACAAGTTCTCGATCCCGTTCCTGCACCGCAAGGAGGACGACCACCGCACGACACTCGCGTGGCGGTGGAGCCGCGAGGTGCAGCGCTACCCGTGGCCGACCGCGCTCGTGTCGCTCGCGGTGCTCGTCGTGCTCGCGCTCCCGCTGTTCTCGATCCACCTCGGCAGCGCGGACGCCGGCAACGACCTGCCGTCCACGACGACGCGCAAGGCGTACGACCTCCTGGCCAAGGGCTTCGGGCCCGGTCACAACGGCCCGTTGGTCCTCGCGGCCGACCTGTCGAAGCCCGGCTCGGTGAAGGTGCTGGGCCCGCTCGAGCAGCAGCTGCGGACCGTGCCCGGCATCGCGGCCGTCGCACCGCCGCAGGTCAACCCGCAGGGCAACGCGGCGATCGTGTCGGTGATCCCGACGACCTCGCCGCAGGACGTCAAGACCGAGAAGCTCGTCCATCACCTCCGCGACGACGTCATCCCCGGGGTGGTGAAGGGAACGGGCGCGACGGTCGACGTCGGCGGGACGACCGCGGTCGTGATCGACATGAGCGCGACGATCGGCGCGCGGCTGCCGTGGTTCATCGGTGCCGTCATCGCGCTGTCGTTCCTCTTGCTGATGTGCGTGTTCCGCTCGGTGGTCGTCGCGCTCAAGGCGGCCGTGATGAACGTGCTGTCGATCGGCGCCGCGTACGGCCTCGTCGTCGCGGTGTTCCAGTGGGGCTGGGCGAAGTCGCTGTTCGGCATCGAGAAGGGCCCGATCGAGGCGTGGGTCCCGATGATGCTGTTCGCGATCCTCTTCGGTCTCTCGATGGACTACGAGGTGTTCCTCATCTCGCGCATCCGTGAGGAGTGGCTGCGGACGGGCGACAACGCGCAGTCCGTCGTCGACGGGCTCGCGATGACGGCCCGCGTGATCACCGCGGCCGCGGCGATCATGATCGCGGTGTTCCTGTCGTTCGTCCTCGGCGACCTGCGCGTGCTGAAGATGGTCGGCTTCGGCCTGGCCGCGGCGGTGTTCATCGACGCGACGATCGTCCGGATGGTGCTCGTGCCCGCCACGATGGAGCTGCTCGGCAACGCGAACTGGTGGCTCCCCCGCTGGCTCGACCGGCTCCTCCCCCGCGTGGCCGTCGAGGCCGCGCCCGAGCCGCCGCACGACGAGCTCGAGCCCCGCGAGCCGGCGACGGTCGGCTGATCCCCGTTCCCCCCGACGTCCGTTGGGACGTTTTGTCGGCGCTACGCCGACAAAACGTCCCAACCGGGCGTTGCTGCGGGGGTGCGCGTCAGTTGACCTGGCGGTCGCGACCGGTCCAGTAGTCCGAGCGCAGCTTGAACTTCTGGAGCTTGCCGGTCGCGGTGCGCGGGAGCGCGTCGCGGAACTCGATCGACGTCGGGCACTTGAAGTGGGCGAGCCGCTCACGGCAGTGGGCGACGAGCTCGACCTCGGTGACGCGCGCGCCGTCGCGCAGCACGACGAGCGCCTTGACCGTCTCGCCCCACTTCTCGTCGGGCACGCCGATGACACCGCACTCCGCGACCGCGGGATGCTGGTACAGGCAGTCCTCGACCTCGATCGACGACACGTTCTCGCCGCCGGTGATGATCACGTCCTTCTTGCGGTCGGAGATCGTGAGGTACGCGCCGTCGAGCTCACCGCCGTCGCCGGTGTGGAACCACCCGCCGGCGAGCGCCTTCGCGCTCTCGTCGGGCTGGTCCCAGTAGCCCTCGAACACGTTGTTCGAGCGGGCCAGCACCTCGCCCTCGTCGTCGACGTCGAGCCGGACGCCGAGCGCCGGTGCACCGGCGCGCGACAGCAGGCGGGCGCGCTCCGCCGGCGACAGGTCGTCCCACTCGGCGCGCCGGCGGTTGATCGTCAGCAACGGTGACGTCTCGGTGAGGCCGTAGATCTGGAGGAACTCCCAGCCGAGCTCGGTCTCGACGCGCTCGATCACCTTCGACGGCGGCGGCGCACCGGCGACGACCATCCGCACCCGGTCACGCCCGGGGACCTCCGTTCCCCGCGAGCGACGCGCCGACGCGGCGTCGAGGATCGCAGCGACGACCGCGGGCGCGCCCGCGAGGAACGTCACGCCCTCCTCCTCGACGCGCCGCAGGATCTCCTCGCCGTCGATCTTGCGGATGACGACCTGGCGCGCGCCCATCCCGGTGAGCGCGTACGGCAGGCCCCAGCCGTTGCAGTGGAACATCGGCAGCGTGTGGAGGTACACGTCGCGGTCGCTCACACCCGCGTGCCATCCGAAGGTCGTCGCGTTCAGCCAGAGACTGCGGTGCGAGAGCTGCACGCCCTTGGGTCGGGCGGTCGTCCCCGACGTGTAGTTGATCGACGCCGTCGCGCGCTCGTCGTCCGTGACGAACGCGGGCGTGCCGGTGCGCCGGAACAGCTCGTCGTCGGTCGACGTGCCCAGCACGTACCGGTGCTTGACGTCGACGTCCGCGAACGTGTCCGCGTACTCGGGGTCGACGAGGAGCACTGCCGCGCGCGAGTGCTCGACGATGTACCCGACCTCGTCCGCGTTCAGCCGGAAGTTGATCGGCACCAGCGCGCGGCCGTACGCGCTCACGCCGAACAGGGTGATCAGGAACCGAGCCGCGTTCGGCGACACGATCGCGACGCGCTCGCCGGCGTCGAGCCCGAGCTCGTCGAGCGCGACCGCGAGGCTGCGGGCCGACGCCGCGAGCTCACCGTACGTGAGCCGGCCGAGCGACCCGCCGGGCGGCTCGGGCTCGTCGACGACGGCGACACGCTCGCCGTAGACGAGCTCGGCACGCTCCAGGAAGTCGAGGATCGTGAGCGGCACGAACACGGGGCACCTCCTCGTGACGCGTGTCGCGGCACCGTACCCACGCGCCGCACGGGGCGCCAGGGTGTCAGCAGGTGGCGGCGGAGGTCACGGACGTCGCCGACGACGTCGCTGACGACGTCGCCGGTGTCCCGCCCGCGGCCGTCGGCGGCGCCGCACGGTGGGTGCCCGCGTCCGCGCCGAGCACCACGAGCACGTCGACGTCGCCGCCGAGCGAGCTGTCCTCGGTGAGCACGCCGGCGCCGTTGAGCTTGGCCTGCACGAGCGACGCCTTCGTCACCGCGCCGGGCGCGTACCGGATGCGCGTCGTGGTGTCCGAGGGCGCGTTCCCGGTGCCGGCGCCGGTGAACCCGTCGTGCTCGAGCTGCGCGAGCGTCCGCCCCGCGAGACCGTTCACGCCCGACGCGTTGCGCACCTCGACGCGCACCTCGCTCGGCTTCACGCCGGTCGTGTCGTGCTCGCCACCGCGGCCGTCATCGCGCAGGCGCGTGAGCAGCGCGTCCGCGTCGGGCTCCTTCAGTGCGAGCGTGCCGCCCTGTGCGGGCACGTTCGGGAGCGTGGTCATCTCGAGCGCGCCGGGAGCGTTGGGGTCGACGGTGCGGAACGCGTTGACGAGCCCGAGGATGTTGCCGCGGCTCATCCGGTCGTCGACGACGAGCTTCCCGACGATGCTGTCGACGATGCGACTCGCCGTGAGCGGGTTGCGGATGCCCGCGTGGACCGCGGCCTGCGCGAGCTGGCGGAGGAACTGGTGCTGGCGGTCGATGCGGTCGAGGTCCGCGCGCGGGCTCGCGTCGCGCCACTGCCCGTCGACGAGGTACTCGAGCGATCGCGAGCGCACGTACGCGAGGGCCTGCTGGCCGTCGAGGGCCTGGCAGCCGGCGCCGACCGACAGGCCCGACTTCTTGTCCCGGGCCGGGTACGGAAACGCGACGGGCACGCGCCCGATCGCGTCGACGATCCCCTGGAACGCGAGGAAGTTGATCTCGACGTAGTGGTTGATCGCGACGCCGAAGTCCGCCTTGATCGTGTCGATGACGCGCTGCGGGCCGTCGTTGAACGCCGCGTTGATGCGCTCGGTGCCGTGGCCCGGGACGTCGACCACGAGATCGCGCGGGATCGACACGACGAGGTTGCGGTGCCGGTGCGGGTCGACGTGGACGATCATCATCGTGTCCGAGCGCTGCCCGCCCTGACTCGCGGCGGTGCCGAACGCGCGCGCTTCCTGCGAGTTGTCCACGAACGCGCGTGAGTCGGACCCGATCACGAGGTAGTTCGCGACGCTCGTCGCGGGTGTCGACTCGACCAGGCTGATCCGCTTGATGTGCGCGAGCTTCAGGTCGACGGCGACGTTCGCGCCCACGATGCCGGTCGCGATGCACGCGATGCACAGCACGAGCGCGGTGACGTAACGACGGCGCCACAACTGCGCGGCGGGTCCGGGACGACGAGCGATCGATCGAGTGTAACGACGCGCTTCGACGACTTCGCGGACCGCACGTCGTCAGGCCGGTGACGGTGACGCGGTTCCCGCGTCGTCCGCCTCGCTGACCGCCGCGGCGCGCGCCTCCTCGCGACGCGCCTGCGACCGCGCGAGCAGCACCGCGCACACGAGCATCGTCGCGATCGTCGCGGCGATGATCGCCCGGTCGACGTTGGTCGCCGCGTGCAGCCGCTCACCGAGCAGCGCGACACCGATGATCGACGCGACCACGGGCTCCGCCGTCTCGAGGAACGGCACCGACGCCTCGAGCTCGCCGGCCTGGAACGCGCTCTGCATGACGATGAAGCCGCCGATCGAGAACACGGCCAGCCCGTACGGCTCCCAGTTGGTGAGCACCGTGACGGGACCGCCGCCGAGCAGGTGGACGAACGCCTTCGTGAGCGGCGCGGTGATCCCGAACATCGTGCCCGCCGCGAACGCGAGCAGCGACGCGCGCACCGCGCCCGTCGACCGGCGTCCGAGCGCGATCGCGACGAGCACGACCGCCGAGATCACCGCGAGCGGCAACACCCAGTCGGGCCACGGCGCGCGGGCGCTGCCGCCGCCGGGCGACGACTCGGAGAGGAACAGGCCGAGCGCGGCCGCGAGCAGCGCGGCGACGCCCCACTCCCACGCGCGCAGTCGCCGGCGCGACGTCGCGACGTCCAGCGCGAGCGAGAAGAGGAGGCCCGTCGCGAGGATCGGCTGGACGACGACGAGCAGGCCGATCCCGAGCGCGGCTGCCTGGCAGATGTAGCCGCTCACGTCGGCGACGATGCCGAGCAGCCAGCGCCGCTGGCGGGCCAGGTGCACGACGAGCCCCGGCTTCAGCGCCTGCTCCTCGGGGGCCTCCCGCGCGGAGCGCTGCTCGAGCACGTTGCTCGTCGCGAAGAACAGCGCGGCGGCGACCGCGAGGACGACGACCTCGATGTCGTGGACGCCCACCGGACGGACCTACCCGCGCGCCCGTCCCGGCCGCACGTCCGCCGTCATGACGTGCCGGTTGCACACTCCGGGGTACCGCCCAACAGCCACGGGTCTCCTGCTCGCTCGCGGTCCTGCAATGGTGCCAGCCAACGCATCGTCGCCGCGCGCCATTCCGGCTCGATCGCGCTCGCGGCGCGCCGGTCCCGCCACCGCTGGACGTTCGGGAAGGCCAGGCCGACGGCGGCCAGGAGCCAGGCACGGGGGACGCCGTGGCGGCGGGCGAGCCGCGCGTGGACCCGGGCCGCATCCAGACGGTCTCCCGCGCGCAGGTACATCCCCCCCAGGTACGCGAGCCATGCGCGCGAGTCGTCGTCGCCGTGCCCGTGCGCAGCGCGCTCGGCCGCGTACTTCCGGTTGATCGCGTCGCGCTCGACCGCCGAGCGGTGGACGTCGTGCGCCATGCCGTGGTCGTGGATCACGTACCCGACGAGCGGCCGCTGCGCCGACGCCGCCGGCGCGGCGAGCGCGAGCCGGATCCACAGGTCGCGGTCGGCGAGGTTCGAGTAGTCGGGGTCGAAGCCGCCGAGCTCGCGCACGAGCTCGGCGCGTGCGAGGACGCCGGACCCGCCACCCGGCACGACGTTGAACGCGAGCAGCTGGCGCGCGACGTCGTCGACGTCGGGCACGGGTTGCTCGCCGATCAGCCGCAGGTCGTCGCCGACCGCGGTCGCGCCCGCCATGACCCAGCCCACACCCGGCGCGTCGCGCGCCGCGCCGAGCTGCGTCGCGAGCTTGTCCGGCGCCCACACGTCGTCGTCGTCGAGGAACGCGAGCCACTCGCCGCGCGCGCACGCGATCCCCGCGTTCCGTGCCCGGCTGACGCCGAGCGCGCAGTCGTGCTCCACGATCGTGATCGGCCCGTCGATCCGGCGCAGCGCGTCCGCCGTCCCGTCCGGCGACCCGTCGACGACCACGACGATCTCGAGGTCGACCTCACGTTGCTGCAGGACCGTCGTCAGCGCCCGGCCGACCAGCCGCCGCCGATTGCGGGTCGGAACGACGACGCTGACGAGACCCATGGGTGGGCGCGCCGTCACGCGGCGAGTCTAGCCCGCACAGCGGTGCATTTCGGACGTCTCGCCCTCAATCCGCCGGATCGAGCGGGTGGCGGGCCACCTTCCACGGCAGCGAGAGCTGTAGCACGCGGTCGGGCCGGGTCTGGTCGTCGCCCTCGAGGCGGAACCCGAGCACGCCCTCCTCCCACACGAACGTCTCGTGCGCGGTGCCGACGAACACCGACACGCGGTAGTCGCCGGGGTTGAGGACGGGCGGGATCACGACGCGCGCGACGTGGTGACCGCGCTCGCCGCGCGGCCCGCCGTCCCCCTCCGACCATGCCTCGGACAGCACGCGCACGCCGCGGACGGTGTCGACGTTGACGGTCGCGTCGAGCCCGGGAACGCGCTCGTTGACGTCGAAGCGGAGCTCGACGGTGAAGGGCTCGTCGCGGCGCAACACCGCGGTACGCCGACCGGACGCGTCGACGATCGCGACCTCGCGCAACGTTGCCGGCGCGTCGCCGCGCGCGGGAAACGCCGCGACGTCGGTCGGACCGGCCGCCGACGCGAGGTACGCGCCGACCACGTCGTCGGTCGCGCCGATCGCCGCGATGCGGCCACCCTCCAGCCAGATCGCGCGCGAGCACAGCCGCGACACCGCTTCGAGGTTGTGGCTGACGAACACGACCGTGCGGCCGCTGCGGCCGACCTCGTCCATCTTGCCGAGGCACTTGCGTTGGAACTCGACGTCGCCGACCGCGAGCACCTCGTCGATGAGCAGGATCTCGGCCGCGAGGTGCGCAGCGACCGAGAACGCGAGCCGCAGACCCATGCCGGACGAGTAGCGCTTGACCGGCGTGTCGAGGAACCGTCCGACACCGGAGAAGTCGGCGATCTCCCCGAAGCGCGCGTCGATCTCGCGGCGCGTCATGCCGAGGATCGCACCGTTCAGGTAGACGTTCTCCCGGCCGGTCAGCTCGGGGTGGAACCCCGTCCCGACCTCCAGCAACGCGCCGACGCGACCCCGGGTGCGCGACACGCCGGACGTCGGCTCGGTGATGCGCGTCAGCACCTTCAGCAGCGTGCTCTTCCCCGCGCCGTTCCGCCCGATGACACCGAGGCGCTCCCCGCGCTCGACCGCGAAGGACACGTCGCGCAGCGACCAGATCTCCTCGCGTGGACCACGGTGCCTCCGCAGCGCGGCGACGACGGCCTCGCGCAGCGTGCGGCCGGGCCCGTACTCCTCGCCGAGCACGTACCGCTTGCTGAGGTCGCGGACCTCCACGACGGTGTCGCTCATGTCCGTCAGATCACGTCCGCGAAGCGGCGCTCGTTCGCCTGGAAGGCGCGCACGCTCACGAAGCACAGGAGGAGCCCCGTCGCGAGCGAGACGAGCGCGGGCCAGCCGGGTCCCGGCCCCGCGAGGAGGCACCAGCGGAACCCCTCGAGGACCGCGGCCATCGGGTTGAGGTAGTAGAGGTACCGGACGTTGCCGTGGACGAGCGACGCGGGGTACGCGACCGGGCTCGCGAAGATCCACACCTGCACGAGCAGTCCCGTGATGTGGTGGACGTCGCGGTAGCGCACGTTGAGCGTCGCGAGCAGCAGACCCGCGCCGAGCGCGGTCAGTACGAGCGCGGCGAGCCACAACGGCAGCGTGACGATCGCGATGCCCGGCACGATCGCGTAGTACGCCATGAACCCGATCAGCACGACGAGCGCGACCGCGAGGTCGACGAGACCGGGGAGCGCGCCCGCGAGCGGAACCGCGAGACGCGGGAAGTACACCTTCGTCACGAGCGGCGCGTTCTCGACGAGGCTGTCGGTCATGGTCGTGAGCGACGACGAGAAGTACGACCACACCGAGTACCCGAGGTACGCGAACGCCGGGTAGGGGATGCCACCCGTCTTGACGCCCGCGAGCCGGCTGAACACGACGGTCAGCACCGCCGCACCGACGACCGGTTGCAGCACCGCCCACGTGATCCCGAAGACGGCCTGCTTGTAGCGGACCTGGAGGTCGCGCAGCGCGAGGAACCAGACGAGCTCGCGTGATCGCCACACCTCGTCGAGGCGGAGCGCGCGGCGTCCGCGCGTCGAGCGGTTCTCCACCCATGCCGGCCCGTCGGCCGTGGCCGCGACGTCGGGTCGCGCGCCGGTCGTCGTCACGCGGCGCAACTCTAGGGCCGGTCGGGCCGCCTACCCTGCGCCGTCGATGGGGTACGCGCTCGTGGAGGTCGACGTCGCGACCGGCGCCGCGCGGCCCGAGATCCGTCTCCGCGACGACCAGGACGGCATCGCGGTCGTCGCGCGCGACCGCGGGCGCGTCGTCGGCTTCGCGATCGAGCCGAGGCCGGCGGGGTCCGTCGTCGGGCCCGCCGCGCTGCTGGCCATGCTCGGGGCGCGCGGGGTCCCGGCCTCGGTGCGCGACGACCCGCCGCCTGGCCCCGCCGGCTCCACCGTGTCGATCACGGTCGCCGTGTGCACCCGGGACCGGACCGAGCGTCTCGGGCGCTGTCTCGACTCGATCGTCGTCGCGCGCGATCCGGACACGAAGGTGCTCGTGGTCGACAACGCGCCGTCCGACTCGCGCACCGAGCGGCTCGTCGCGTCGCGTGACGACGTGACGTACACGTGCGAGCCGCGCCCCGGCCTCGACATCGCCCGCAACCGTGCCCTCCACGAGGCGGGAACGGACGTCGTCGCGTTCGTGGACGACGACGTGGTCGTCGACCGCGACTTCGTGCACGCGCTGCAGCGGGCGTGGTCGCGCGACGCGGACGCGGCCGCGGTCACGGGTCTCATCCTGCCGTCCGCGCTGGACACCGAGGCCCAGGTGACGTTCGAGCGCAGCGGCGGGTTCCGGGAGGGCTTCACGCGACTGCGCTACGACGGCGCGCACGATCCCGCCGATCCGCTGCACCCGTGGGGCCCGAAGTTCGGGTCGGGGGCGAACATGGCGCTGCGGCGGGACATCGCGCTCGCGCTCGGCGGGTTCGACGACGCGCTCGACACCGGTCCCCCGCTGCCGGGCGGCGGCGATCTCGACATGCTGACGCGCCTGCTGCGCGACGGCCGCGTCCTCGTGTACGACCCCGCGGTCGTGGTGTTCCACGAGCACCGGCGCACGATGCGCGAGCTGCGCCGCCAGTACTGGTCGTGGGGCGAGTCGTACCTCGCGTTCCTGTCGAAGTGGTGGTGGACCGACCCGGACGCGCGGCCCGCGCTGCGCCGGGTGCTGCGGTGGTGGCTCGCGTACGAGGTCGCCGCGCTGCGCGACGCCGGGCGTGGCGACGGCGCGCGACCGCCCGCGCTCGCGGCCGCCGAGCTCGCCGGCGGCCTCGTCGGGCTGGCGGGCAGCTACCAACGGTCGGCGCGTCGCATCGCGCGGACCCGGGCGTGCCGGTGACGGACGCGAGCGACCTCACGGTCGCGCTCCTCCCGTGGGGAGACGTGATCGAGGACTACCTCGATGAGCTCGACATGACGGTGGACGGCTTCCTCGACGAGATGTCGGGCGGCTGGATGTTCGGCTACGTCGACGCGCTCGCGTCCGCCCGCGTACGGACCGTCCTCGCGATCGTGTCACGCGCCGTCACGCGACCCGAGCGTCGGGTGCACCGCGCGACGGGGGCGACGGCCTGGCTGCTCCCGTCGCCGCGGGCGTACCGGGCCGTCCGCTCGCGGCTCGCGTCGTCGTGGGCCGCGGACCGCTTCGAGGCGAGCGGCGGTCGCCGCGGCGTCGCCACGATCGCGCCCGAGGTCGCGCGCAACCTCGCGCCCTGGTGCTCGACGCCGGTTCGGGCGCTCGCACGCGTGGTGCGCGACGAACGGTGCGACGCGCTGCTCGTGCAGGAGTACGAGGAGGCGCGTTTCGACGTGTGCGTCGCGCTCGGGCGCGTCCTGCGACGGCCCGTCTTCGCGACGTTCCAGGGCGGGTCGGTGGCGCGCACGCGTTTCGAGCGCTTCACGCGGCCGCTCGCGATCGGCCGGTGCGCGGGCCTCGTCGTCGCGTCGAGCGACGAGATCCGCCGTCTCCACGACGAGCGGGGCGTACCGGACGACCGCATCGCGCGGATCGTCAACCCGATCGACGTCGACCGGTGGCGGCCGGAACCGAAGGACGCCGCGCGGCGCGAGCTCGGCATCGGGCCCGACGCGCGCGTCGTCGCGTGGCACGGCCGCGTCGACCTCACCCGCAAGGGTCTCGACACGCTCGTCGCCGCCTGGCGCGAGGTCCTCGACCGCCACCGGCCCGCGCCGCCGCGCCTGCGTCTCGTCGGCTCGGGGCGTGACGCCGTCGCGCTGCACGCGCTCCTCGACGATCTCGGCGACGGAGCCGAGACGGTCACGTGGCGCGACGAGTACGTGAACGACCGCGCCGTCGTGCGGAGGGAGCTGTCGGCCGCGGACGTCTACGTGCTGCCCTCGCGTCACGAGGGCTTCGCGGTCGCGCCCGTCGAGGCGATGGCGTGCGAGCTGCCCGTCGTGGCGACGGCCGCGCACGGCATCCGCGACCTCGTGACCGGCGGACCGGAGCCGTGCGGCGCCGTCGTGCCGGTCGGGGACGCGCACGCGCTTGCGGGCGCGCTCTGCGCGCTCCTCGACGACCCCGCGCGGGCGCGCGCGCTCGGGACCGCCGCACGCGCGCGGGTGGAGGCGTCGTTCTCGGTCCCCGCGGTTGGCGCCGCGTTGCGCGCCTTCCTCGTCCCCCGCATCCGTTCTGTGAAGCGTCAAGCACATGATGTGTGTCTGACGCTTCACGGAACGGAGGGGGAAGATCCGTAGCATACGCCGGTGCTCGACCGTCTCCGGCGTGTGCCCGCCGTCGACCGGCGCCTCGAAGCGCTCGCGCCCCGGCTCGCCGGCGTGCGCACGGGTCTCGACGCCGGTTCGCGCGCGGTCGCCCTGACGTTCGACGACGGGCCCGACCCGGAGCACACGCCCGCGCTCCTCGACCGTCTCGCGGACCTCGGCGTCGTCGCGACGTTCTTCGTCGTCGGCGTCCACGCACGCGCCCACCCGGAGCTCGTCCGCCGCACCGTGGAGGCGGGCCATGCGATCGGGTCGCACTCGTGGTCGCACCCCGAGCCGTGGACCGTCGAGCTGTCGACGCTGCGGCGCGAGTACCGCGACGGGCGCCGTGCGCTCGAGGACGTCCTCGGCCGCGACGTTCCGCTGTTCCGCCCCCCGAAGGGCTACGTCAGCGTGAAGGGCGCGTGCGCGATGCGCGCGGCGAGGCTGCGGCCGTGGTTGTGGACCGTCGACCCCCGCGACTGGGAGCCCGGTGTGACCTCGGCCGCGCTGCAGGACCGGCTCGCGGCGCTCGACGCGGGCGCGGTCGTCCTGCTGCACGACGCGCTCGTGGGCGCGCTCACACGCGACGTCGTCGACCGGTCGCCGACCATCGGCGCGCTCGAACGCGTCGTGTCGTGCGCGCACAAACGCGGCCTGCGGTTCACGACCCTCCCCGGTTGACGTGACACGCGACGCGCCACCCGTGGGGTGACAGCGTGTTGCGCTCGGACCGGACGTGCACCCGGTCGACGAGCTCGAACCGCTCGTCGACGATCCGCCACAGCTGCGCGTCACCGGGATGGCGCCACATCGACGTGAGCACGCGCCCGCCGGGACGCAGCCACCCGGCGACGCGCGTGAGGAACGCGTCGGCGTCGTCGAGGTAGTAGAGCACCTCGTTGAGCACGACGACGTCGGCGTGCGGGAGGTCGAGCGTGCGAGCGTCGCCGTGCACGAACCGGGTGCGCCCGTCCTCGAGCGCGCGCGCCGCGTCGATCGCCGCGCCCGCGAAGTCCACGCCCACGTAGCTGCGGAAGGCGTCCTCGGGGAGCCGGATCCGCAGCAGGCCGCGCCCGCACCCGATGTCGAGCACGTCGGGAACGTCGCCGAAGTACGTCACGTACCCGAGCAGCACGCCGTAGCGCGGCATCTCGTCGAGCTGCGCGTAGTACTCGAAGTCGCCGGTGCGGTAGCCGGCCTCGAACCGCTCCGGCGGATGACGCTCGGGACGGTACGGGAGGAGACCGCGGTCCAGCGCCCGGTCACGCACCCATGCCGCGGCGCGGCGCCACCGCGGCCGGTCCCGTTCTGCCATCCCGCTACATTGCCGTATTTCCATGCGGACGATGACGGTCGCGATCGCGTCGTACCAGCGGCGCGCGCCGCTGCTGCGCCTGCTGCACGCGCTCGACGACGAGATCGCCCGCGACGGGGCGACGGGTGCGGGCGTCGACGTCGTGGTCGTGCTGGACGGGTCCGACGACGGCTCGCGCGAAGCGGTCGACTCGGGACCGTGGCGGATGCCGGTACGGGTCCACTGGCAGCCGAACCGCGGGCTGGCCGCGGCGCGCAACGCGGGGCTCGCGCGCGCGACCGGTGAGATCGTCTGGTTCCTCGACGACGACGTCGTCCCGACCCCCGGCCTGCTCGCGCGCCACCGCGCCGCGCACGAGGGCGAGGCGGGTGACGACGTCGTCGTGGGCCTGTGCGTCATCCCCGACGACAGCGACGTCCCCGACGACGCACGCGAGTGGTGGGCCGCGCACCACGCCGAGCTCCACGACCGTGCCGTGATCGACCGGTTCGACCTGTTCACCGCGGCCAACGCGAGCGGTCCGGTCGCGTGCTTCCGTGACGTCGGCGGCTTCGACGAGCGGTTCGTCGAGTACGGCTGTGAGGACTTCGAGCTCGCCGCGCGCCTGCTCGACGCCGGTGTGCGCATCCGCTTCGATCCCGAGGCGGTGGCACTGCACCCGGAGCACGCGACGTTCACGGAGATGGTCCGCCGGCAGCGCAGCATCGGACGCAACTGCGTGCTGATCGCGCGGGACCACCCGCACACGGCCGAGACGCTGTTCCCGATGAACCCTGCCGGTCGGACGACGACGTTCCTCCGCCGGCTCCCGACCCGCGCGCCGCGCGTCTACGCCGCGATCGCGACGGTCGCGGAGTCCGTCGCGCGACACGGGCGTCCGGTGCTCGGTACGCGCCCGACGCGGCAGCTGCAGCACATCGCGCTCGCGGCGTCGTTCGCGTCCGGCGTCGCGGACGCCGACTGCGACGGTCGCTACCTGGCTCGTGTGCTGGGCGACGTCGGCACCGCGCGCTGACGGGCCGCGCGGCGCCGCTCGGCGACGAGGCCGCGCGCGAGCGCGCCGAGGAGCGGGAAGAGCATCTCTCGGCGCTCGTCCTGCCAGCGCGGGCGATGCTTCACGAGCGCGCCGACGCGTGCCCGCACCGCGGTGCGCAGCTCCCACCACAGGAACGGCAGCACGCGCCAGTCACGCGCGTACAGGTGCTTCGCGTAGAGCGCGCCCTCGCTGCGCGCGTACGCGAGGTGTGTCTGCACGATCTGCTCGGGCGTGCGCCAGTCGTGGTGCCACACGACCATGTCGGGCTCGTAGCGAAGGCCGCGGCCGTCGTCCAGCCACCGGTAGCACAGGTCGTTGTCCTCGGCCGAGCGCATCTCGTCACGTTCGTCGAACCCACCGAACGCCAGCATCACGTCGCGCCCGAACGCCATGCACGCGGGGTACAGGACCCCCATGGCGCGCTCGCCCGTGAAGTCGTGCGGCTCGGGGTCGTCCTTCGTCGACGGCACGTACACCGTGCCCGGCGGGGGCTTGACCCGGCCCGTGAAGAGCACGTCGGGCTGCTGCTGCAGGTGGCGGAACCCGGCCCCGACCCAGTCCGGCGCGACCGTGCAGTCGTCGTGCGTGACGAGGACCGCCCCGTTGCGCGCCTCACGGACACCGAGGTTCGTCGCGCGCGCGACGCCCCGCCCGTCACAGTGCACGACACGCGCGGCGTTGCCGCCCGCCTCGCGCACGGCGTCGCGGACCGCGGGCTCGCCGCTCTGGTCGACGACGACGATCTCGTCCGCAGCGGGGTCGCACGCGGCGACCGACGCGACGCACGCGCGTACGAGGTCGGCGCGACCCACCGTCGGCACGACGACACTCGCCGGCAACCGGCTCCGCGTCCCGTCCGGCCGGTGCGGCACCCGCCCGTCCGTCCCGTCCGTCACGCCCGGCGACGCTAGTGCGGCGTGCGAGCGCGGGAGACTGGACGGGTGCGCCGCGCCGACGAGCTGCCCACGTCTGCACTCCCCCGTCCGGCGGGCGCGACGGCACTGCGCGCGCTGCTCGGCGCGGTGCTCGTCTGGGCGGGCGCCACCGGCCTCGCGCACCACGGCAGGTGGTCACGCACATGGCGCGCGGCGGACCTCGGCACGCTCGGGACTGTCCTCGCGACCGCGCTACCGGTCGTCGCCCTCCTCGCCGCCGTCCTCCTCGCGTCGCGACGGAGCGCGTTCGTCGGCGCGGTTGCCGGTGCCGCCGTTGCGTGCGTCGCTTTGTTCACGACCGTCGTGACGTGGACGCACGGCGTACCGGTCGCGTGCACGTGCGTCGATTCGGCGGTGCGCGACGGCACACGGGCGAACGTCGAGGCCGTCATTGGCGACGCGCTCCTGCTCGCGCTGGCGTGCGCGACCGCGTGGGCGACGCGCGCGGTCGCGCCGGACGGGCGCCCGCCGCCGGCGTCCTGACAGAATGCGCGGCGCCCGGGACGCGCACGCAGGGGGGATCGGCATGGCACGACGGTGGTTCGCGACGCTGCTCGGCGTCGTCCTCGTGGTCACGATGGTGGCTGCGATCCCCGCCGCGGCGGACGACCGGCCGCCGCTCGTGCGCAACGTCCTCGTGCCCGGCGAGTCCGGCGCGGTGCCACCCGACGCGCACTCCACCGACCAGATCCCGCTGTACGACGGGCTGACGTCGAAGTTCGACCAGGTCTCGCCGGACGACGTCCAGCGCTACTTCAAGGACGAGAAGCTCGGCGACACGTCCGGGACACCGGAGGCGTCGCCCCTCGCCGGCCTGAAGATCCTGCGCGACTCGTACGACGTCCCCCACATCTTCGGCCAGACCCGCTACGACACCGAGTTCGGCGCGGGCTGGGTCACCGCGGAGGACCGCGGCCTGCTGCTCGAGACGCTGCGCGGGCCCGCGCGCATCGCCGCGCTCGACGTGCCGGGCCTCGACGCGTTCGCGCTCGCGCAGAGCCTCCGCAAGTTCGACCCGTCCCCCGCGACCGAGGCGTTCCTCGCGGCGCAGGAGCAACAGGCGCTCGCGCAGGCCGGACCCGAGGGCCGGCAGGTCGAGGCCGACGTCGACGCGTACGTCGCGGGCATCAACGCCTACTACGCGAAGACGCACAACCCCGCCGCGCCCTGGACACGCAACGACGTGATCGCGGCGACGTCGCTCATCGGCGCGGTGTTCGGACGCGGCGGCGGCAACGAGGTCGCCAACTCGGACGTCCTCGCCCGGCTGCGCGCGCAGTTCGGCGACACCGCCGGCACCGCGATCTTCCGCGACCTGCGCGAGGCGCAGGACCCCGAGGCACCGACGACGATCACGCGCCGCTTCGACTACGAGCCCGTCCCCACCGGGCCGACGCCGGGCTCCGCGGTGATCGACCCGGGCTCGATCCAGGCCGTCTCGGCGCTCACGCCGAAGCAGCACATGTCGAACGCGCTGCTCACGAAGGCGCGCCGCACCGTCGGCGGCGACCCCGCCGCGGTCATGGGTCCCCAGGTCGGCTACTACTACCCCGAGATCCTCATGGAGATGGACCTCAACGGCGGCGGGATCAACGCGCGCGGCGCGTCGTTCCCGGGCACGTCGGTCTACGTCGAGCTCGGCCGCGGCAAGAGGTACGCGTGGAGCGCGACGTCGGCGGAGTCCGACAACATCGACCAGTTCGTCGAGCAGCTCTGCAACCCGGACGGCTCCGCGCCGACGCGCGCGAGCGACCACTACGTCTTCGACGGCAAGTGCGTCGCGATGACGACGTTCGACGCCGGCGTGCTGCGCGGCAGCGGCACGACGCCCGACCAGGAGGTCGTGTTCCACCAGACCGTGCACGGGCCGGTCAGCGGAACGGTGACGATCGGCGGCAAGCCGTACGCGATCACCACGCAGCGTTCGACGCGCGGGCGCGAGGCGATGAGCGCGCTCGGCTTCCTCGAGCTGAACGAGAACGTCCCGCACGGGCCGACGAGCTTCCAGCGCAGCGCCAGCAAGATCGAGTACACGTTCAACTGGTTCTACGTCGACGGCGACCACGTCTCGTACTTCTCGTCGGGGCGGCTGCCGGTGCGCGCGGCCGGTACCGACCCGAGTCTCCCGACCTACGGGACCGGGCAGTGGGAGTGGCGCGGGTTCCTGTCCCCGGACGATCACCCGCACGCGAGCGATCCCGACAACGGCGTGTTCGTCAACTGGAACAACAAGCAGGCGCCCGGGTGGGGCGCGGCCGACGACAACTGGGGCTACGGCCCGGTGCAGCACGTCCAGCTGTTCACCGGGTTCAAGGACCGCAACACGCCGTCCGACCTCGTCGCGATCATGAACAAGGCCGCGACCCAGGACGACCGCGCGGTGCTCGTCTGGCCCGTGATCGCGCGCGTGCTGGCGACGGGTCACGCGCCGAACGCGCTCGCGCAACAGGCCGTCGACCTGGTGAACACCTGGGTGCAGCAGGGCGCGAGCCGTCTCGACCGCAACGCCGACGGCAAGGTCGACGCGCCCGGCGCCGCGGTGCTCGACGCGGCGTGGCCGCTCCTGACGAACGCGGTGCTGCGCCCGGTGCTCGGCTCGATCCTCGACGAGATCCCGACGACCGGCATCCCCGGCTACGTGCAGAAGGACCTGCGCACGATCCTCGGTGAGCCGGTCACCGGCCGCTACAGCCGCGTCTACTGCGGCAAGGGTGACCTGACGACGTGCCGGACCGATCTCTGGAACGCGGTGTCACAGGCCGCGGCGACGCTCGCCGCGCAGCAGGGCCCGGACGCGAGCGCGTGGCGCGCCCGGGCACGGCGCATCACGTTCGTGCCGGGCCTGCTCCCCGACACGATCCAGTCCGTCAACCGCCCGACCTTCCAGCAAGTCGTCCAGTTCTAAGACCGCGCGAGATGCGGCACTGACGTACGCCTTCCGTACGTCAGTGCCGCATCTTCACGCCGGCGTCAGCGTCACGCGCCCGCGGGGATCTGACCCATCCGGCCGGACTCGAAGTCCTCGAGCGCCTGGACGATCTCGGCCTTCGTGTTCATCACGAACGGTCCGTACCAGACGACCGGCTCGCGGATCGGCCGACCACCGAGCACGAGCACGTCGAGGTTCGGCGCGTGCGCGTCCTGCGCCTCGTCCGCCGCGAGCTCCAGCGTGTCGCCGTCACCGAACACGGCGAGGCGGCCCGTCTCGACGGGCGCGTGCTCGTCGCCGACCGACCCGCGCCCCGACAGCACGTACGCCAGCCCGTTGAAGTCGCGCGGCCACGGGATCGTGACGCGCGCGCCCGGCGCGAGCGTGACGTGCGCGAGCGCGATCGGCGTGTGCGTCGAGCCGGGACCGCGGTGACCGTCGACGTCGCCCGCGATGACGCGGATGAGCGCGCCGCCGTCGGGCGAGCGCAGCAGCGTGACGTGATCGGGCTCGATGCCCTGGTACGCGGGCGGCACGAGCTTCTCCGCCTTCGGCAGGTTGACCCACAGCTGGACGCCGTGGAACACGCCACCCGTCGCGACGAGCTCCTCGGGTGGCGTCTCGATGTGCAGGATCCCCGACCCCGCGGTCATCCACTGCGTGGCACCGTCGGTGATGAGACCCCCGCCACCGGTCGAGTCGTGGTGCTCGAACGTCCCGTCGATCATGTAGGTGACGGTCTCGAACCCCCGGTGCGGATGCCACGGCGTGCCCTTGGGCTCGCCCGGCGCGTACTCGACCTCTCCCATCTGGTCCATGTGGACGAACGGGTCGAGGTACCGGGCGTCGACGCCGGCGAACGCGCGCCGCACGGGGAAGCCCAGACCCTCCGTGCCGGTCGGTGCGGTCGTCACCGCGAGCACGGGGCGGGCGTGCGAGCCCGGCCCGGGCGGCGCGATCGCGGGGACGGTCAGGATGTCGTCGACGGTGACTGCAGGCATGCCGTCGTCAACGTGGTTGCACGTTCAAATATGCCCGACGGTCGGCGCACCCGGCCCGTCGTCGGTGGGCGCGGTCGGCTTCTGTCCGGGCAGGACGTCGACCTCCGAGCGGTGCCACACCGGGCTGTCGCCCGCCGTCTCCACGTTGAACCCGTAGTCGTAGGCCAGGGACCCGCCGAGCGTCCCGCCGACGAACGTCAGCAACGCCGCGGCGACGCTCAACGCCACGATGAGCGGCGGCGTGTGCGGCCGGTCCCAGTACACGGCGATCCGCACGACGACGTCGACGAGGACGATCACCGTCACGGTCACCATCGTCAGCATGTGCGCGTTCGCGGTCCGACGCGCCTGCGTCCCGGGCTCGGTGGAGCGCAGCCAGTCCCAGAACCCGGTGAGCGCGGCGAGCAGCGACACGCCGGCGCCGGCGATGATCGTGAAGCTCGCCGCCCGGTAGAAGTCACGGGCCCAGTGCTGATGACGGCCCGCGAGCGAGATGACGTCGAACGCCGCCGCGAGGACGTAGGCGCCGACGGGAACGTCGGTGAGCGGCGGGTGGAACGGCTTGCCCGCGAAGCCCCGCAGCCCCTTGAACTTCCGGCCCGTCAGCGTGAGTGCCGGACGGAACGAGAACCGTCGCATCGCCGCCTCCCTCAGTTCTAAGATGTATCGGAGTTGTTTTTACACTCCGACGGCCCCCGAGGCAACCACCGCGTCGGTCAGGTCCTCCCGTAGTCGTCGTCGAGGCGCTCGATGTCGTCCTCGCCGAAGTAGTCGCCCACCTGGACCTCGACGAAGACGAGGGGCTCGTGGCCGCGGTTGGCGATGCGGTGCGCGGCGCCGCGCGGGATGTCGATCGCGTCGCCGGGACCGAGCCGACGCTCGTCGCCGTCGAGCGTGACCGTCGCCCTGCCGCCCACGACGAACCAGTGCTCGGCGCGGCGGGCGTGGCGCTGGTAGCTCAGGCGCTTCCCGGGCCGCACGGTGATCCGCTTCACCTTGTGGGTCGGCTCGTCCTCCAGCACGAGGTAGCCACCCCAGGGACGCTCGTCCTGCTCGCGCTCGTCCTGGTCACGTTCCGTCTCGGGCATCCGGAGAATCTCGCGCACGGTGTGGCCCGCGATCGAGAGCCGGTGAGCACCTACGATCCGCGGCACATGACGGAACCGGCGACGACCTTCGACCCCTTCGACCCGGGCCAGGCCCACGACGCGTGGGCGCTGCTCGCGGAGCTGCGCGCCGAGGCACCGGTCGTCGAGATCGCGGGCGGGATGCACTACGTGACCCGTCACGAGGAGTGCCGGGCGATGCTGCGCGCGACCGACGCGTTCTCGAACGCGTCGGGCTTCAAGGCGCCGGGTGTCGAGATCCCGCTCCCGGACCGTCTGCTCGGGGAGCTCGACCCGCCGTTGCACACGCCCGTGCGGCGGGTGATGGTCACCGCGATGTCGCCGCGGCTCGTCCACGCCGCGGAGCCGTTCATCCGCGACACCGCGCACGCGCTCCTCGACGCGCTCGGCACGGGCGACGCCGACCTCGTCGCGGGGTTCACGGTGCTGCTGCCGAACCGCGTGACGGTGCACCTGCTCGGTCTCCCATCCGCGGACGCCGACGCGCTCGCGGCGTGGGCGAAGGAGCTCATGGAGAGCCCGTTCCCGCGGACGAACGCGACCGAGCGCGGCGTCGGCTTCGCCGCCGCGTTCCCCGAGTTCGCCGGCTATATCGACGGCAAGATCGACGAAGCCGAGGCCCAGCTCGCGCGCGGCGAGGAGCGTGACGACGTGCTGGCGCGCCTCGTCACGCTCGAGGTCGAGGGCTCGCGTCTCCCGCGTCGACAGGTCCGTGCGCTCGTCCGCAACCTCATCACCGGCGGGCTCACGACGACGAGCCAGCTGCTCGGGAACCTGCTCTACGAGATCTTCACCGTCCCCGGCCTCGAGGCGGCCGTGCGCGCCGACGACGACGCGCTCGCGCGCGCGGTCGAGGAGAGCCTCCGCATCGCGCCTCCGGTCCTGTTCGTCCCGCGCGGCTGCACGCACGACACGACCGTCGCGGGCGTGGAGGTGCACGAGGGCGAGCGCATCATCGCCGGGACCGCGTGCGCGAACCGCGACGAGCGGATGTTCGAGGCACCCGACGAGTTCCGCGTCGACCGGCCCAACGCGGACCAGCACCTGACGTTCGGATACGGGCCGCACGTCTGCCCGGGCGCGTCACTCGCCCGCACCGTCGCGCGCGTCGGCATCCGCGCGTTCCTCGACCACTTCCGGCCCGGCACGGTACGCCTCGCCGACGGCTACGAGTTCGAGAACGTGCCGACGTTCTTCGAGGAAGGCCCGCGCCGTCTGCCGGTCGTCGTGACGGGTTGATGCGCCGCGCCGGCCCGTTCGTCGCGGTCGCCGCCCTCGCACTCGTGGCCCTCGCCGCCCCCGCCGGCGCGGCAAGGGCGCCGCGACCCGGTGCGGACATCGACACCGGGATGGAGCGTGTCGTGCGGTTCGACGCCGTGTACGACGTCGCACGCGACTCGTCCGTCACGGTCACGGAGACCATCGACTACGACTTCGCGTCCACCGCGCACCACGGCATCGAGCGCGACCTCGTGGTCAAGCAGCGCAAGGACAGCCGCAACGACCGCGTCTACCCGCTGGACGTGCTCGCGGTGTCCGCCTCGCCGGGCACGCCGGCGGGCTCCAAGGTGCTCGACGAGCCCGGCGGCGTGAAGCGGATCCGCATCGGCGATCCGAACCGCGAGATCACCGGCCGCCACCGCTACGTCATCCGGTACCGGCTGCGCGGCGTGCTGAACGGCTTCCCCGACCACAACGAGCTCTACTGGAACGTCACCGGTGACCAATGGCTCGTCCCGATCGAGGCGACGTCGCTACGCGTCAACACGCCCACGCCGCTGACGCGCGTCGCGTGCTACGTGGGCCCGCGCGGGTCGACGCTCGCGTGCGACGGCGCGACCGGCGTCGCCGGCGCGTCGAGCGCGACGTTCACGAACGCGCGCCTCGCACCCGGATCGGGGCTGACAATCGTGGTCGGGATGCAGCCGCTCACGTCCGTCGGCGCGCCCGCGCCCAAGCCGATCCTGCAGGAGCGGTGGTCGTTCACCCGCGCGTTCGCGGCGACGCTCGTCACCGTGCCCGTCGCAGTGCTGCTGTTCCTCGCGGGCGTGGCCGGTGTCGTCGCGCTCGTCTGGCGCCGCGGTCGCGACCGGCGTGCGGTCGGATCCGCGATCGACATGGCGTTCCCGGACGCGGGCGCGCCCGACGAGGCGCGGCCCGTCTTCGAGCACACCGAGACCCCCGTGCAGTACGAGCCACCCGACCGCCTCCGCCCCGGGCAGCTCGGCACACTCGTCGACGAGGAGGCGAACCCGCTCGACGTGACCGCGACGATCGTCGACCTCGCGGCTCGCGGCTACCTGACCATCACCGAGATCCCGAAGCACGGGCTGTTCGGCAAGCAGGACTGGACGCTCAGGCGCACCGGTCACGACGCGGACGGGCTCCTCCCGTACGAGACGACGGTGCTGGGCGGGTTGTTCCGCGAGAAGACGTCGGTCCAGCTGTCCGAGCTGCGCAACAAGTTCGCGTCGAGGATGCACGAGGTCCAGGACGCGCTGTACGACGACGTCGTGGCAGAGGGATGGTTCGTGCGTCGCCCCGACCGTGTGCGCGGGTTCTGGCGCGCGGTCGGTGTCGTCGCGCTCGTCGTGACGGGCGGCGTCACGTTCCTGCTCGCCAAGTACACGCACCTCGGGTTGCTCGGCGTGCCGCTCGTCGTGGCCGCGCTCGTGCTCCTCCTCTGCGCGCGCTGGATGCCGAGTCGCACCGCGAAGGGCACCGGCATCCTCGTGCGCGCGATGGGGTTCCGCCGGTTCATGGTCGAGTCCGAGAAGGAGCGCGCCCGGTTCGCCGAGCGCGCCAACCTCTTCTCGGAGTACCTGCCGTACGCGGTGATGTTCGGCGTGACCGAGAGGTGGGCCCGCGCGTTCGCGGGCCTCGACGGTCAGGTGCCCGCACCGTCGTGGTACGTCTCCGACCACCCGTTCGAGGTCGCCGGGTTCGCGCACGCGGTCGACGGCTTCAGCGTCGCCTCGTCGGGAACCCTGACGTCCACACCCGGGAGCTCGGGTGGCAGCGGGTTCGGGGGCTCCGCGGGTGGCGGTGGCGGCGGGGGCGGCGGCGGCGGCTGGTGACCACACCGTTGTGACAGCCGTCGCCGCGGCCCCGGCCGCGAACTCGCCCCGTTACAGCAGGCCCTTCACCTTCCCGAGCAGCTTCTGGGGGTCGATCCCGTACTGCTGCAGCAGGTTCGACTGCTGCTCGTGGTCGACCTGGTCCGGCAGCTGCTGCTGCGCCTGCTGCGCCTTGTCGTGCTGTCCCTGTTCCTTGAGGAAGTTGACGATCGTGTCCTTGTCGATGTTCATCGCACCGTTCCCTTGACGTCCTGGGCCGCGCCCTTCGCGTCGTCGCGCACGTCGCTCGCCGCGTCCTTCGTCTGCGCCGCGACGTCGCGCGCCGCGTCCGTGGCCGTGCCCTTGACCTCCTGCACGGCGCCCTGTGCCGACTCCTTGAGGTTGCCGGCGAGCTCGCGGCCCGTCTCCGTCGCGCGCTCCTCGAGCGGCTCGAGCCGGTCCTGCACCGCGCTCGCCGCCTGACGCTCGGGCTCGGTCGCCGGGAACAGTGACGCGATCAGGAGACCGGTGCCGAACGCGATGATCCCGGCCGCGATCGGATTGCCCTGCGTCGCGCGCCGCACCTCCTGCGGCGCCTCACGCGTCTGCTCGGCGAGCGTCGATGCCGCGCTCGACATCCGGTCGCCCGCGCTCGACGCCATGTCGGACACACGATCGCTCGCGCTCCACGCCATGTCGGAGACACGATCGCCCGCGCTCGACATGCCGCTCTGCATCCGTGCACTCGTGCCGGTCGCACCGTCGGACGCGCTGCCCATGACCGTCTCCCTGATCCTGACCATCCCGTGCCGCAGGCGCGACGTGCGCCTGCGCACCATCTGCTTCGGGCTGAGCCGGTCACCGATGGCGTCGACCGTGACCGTCAGGTCGCCGCGCACGTTCTCGATGTCGCGCCTCAGCTCGTCCGTGCTCTCGCCCACTGGACGTCCTCCTTCAACGTCTGGATCGTCTGCTCCGGCGCACCGACCCGCTTCATCTGGTCCCGACCGCGCAACGCGACGACCGCCGCGACCACGCCGTAGATCACCCCGATCACGAGGAACGCCCAACCGGTCGGGATGACGACCGCCAGCCCCCATGCCGCCGCGAACGACACGAGCAGCAGCGCGAGCATCCCGGCGACCGCGGCCGCGCCGAACATGGCCGCGCCCCGGCCGGCGCGCGTGAGCTCCTCCTTGGTCTCCGTCTTCGCGAGCTCGATCTCCTTGCGCACCAGGAGACCGAGGTCCGACGTCATCTCGGAGAACAGCTCTCCGAGCGACGCCTCGTCCGGGTTCGCCGCCATCTCGTCCCCTCCCGTGTCCGTGCCCGTCAGTACGTGCCGCGGGTGCCGCGACCCGGAAGGGTCACGTCGCGCTCACGCACGTCGATGTCGTCAGGCGACGCGAGGTAACCGGTCGCACCGGTTGAGGTCCCGACCGACGGCTCGGGGTACGGCGTCGGGTACTCGTGGCCGTACCCGCCGTACGACGCGCCGGTTCGCGACGCCTGCTGCAGCTGCTGCGACTGCGTCGAGCCGTCGCCGCTCGTGGCGCCACGCAGCAACCGCCCGACGAGGAACCCAGCGCCCGCGGCGCACACGAGGAACGCGCCCGGACGGCGGCGTGCGAACGACTCGACGTCGTTCACGATCCCGTCGAAGCCGCGCGACTGCAACCGGTCGGCGAAGTCGGACACCTTGCCGGCGGCCTGGCGCGCGTAGTCGCGCACCTGGCCCGCGTCGTCGACGCGGCCCTCCGAGAGGGCGCGCGCCTGGTCGCTGATGCGACGCAGCGCCGAGGCAGCCTCGCCGGTCTGCGACCGGGCCTGCTGGTGGAGCTGGTCCTTGGCCTGCTGTGCGACGTTCGCGGTCTGCGTGCGGACCTCGTCGGCGACGTCTCCCGCGCGCTCCTTGGCGCTCTGCGCGACGTCCGTTGCCCGGTCACCGGCGTGCTGCGCGACGTCCTGCGTGCGCTGCGTCGCGGTGCCCGTAGGCGACGACGACGGATTCGTGTCGTTGCGTTCCATCCCGATCCTCCCCGGCACGTTGCGATGCCTACGTCTGTTCACCGGGGTGACGGACGAAACCTCGGCCGCCGCAATGAACGCGTTCGCCGGGGTGCGCGACGTGGCGCGCTGTCCTGTCTACGCAGTCACGGCGCCACCGACGACAGGTCGGCGAAGCCCGACGGGTCGTGGCGTCCGATCGACGCGTGCTCGAAGATCCCGTAGCCCTCCGCACCGTCGAACGTCGCTCGCGCGACATGGTCGACGACACCGAACGGCGCGCGTGCCGCGACGTCGGGCGCGTCGAGGTCGTACACCTGCGCGTCGACCCAGCCCTCGCCCATCCACCGGCCGTGCGACCAGTCGGGGTCACCGCCGTACCCGGCACCGATGTTGAGCGCGATCGAGCCCCGCGTCTCGACGTCGAGCGTCAGCGGCTTGCCACCCCGTTGCGTGAGATGGATCGTCGCCCGTTCCGGGTAGCGGGTGCCGGAGCGGTAGCCGATCTCGAGCTCGGGCCAGCCGAGCTGCTCGGGCGGGCGGCCGCTGTCGGCGGGCCAGATGCGCACCGCGTCGCTCATCGTGCGGTACCCGTCGGCGCGCTCCTGCGCGAGGACCATCACCGCGAAGTCGTCGAAGCGCAGCGGCGCCCAGATCCACCAGAACCCGCCGCCCTCGTCGACCGGTCGGCCGGGCGGCTCCGCCTCGCCGACGGGACGGATGCCCCACGAGCGGTCGCGTGTGCCCGTCCACTCGCGGTCGTCGACGGTGAGCTCCTCGCCGTCGACGAGCACGACGCCGCTCCAGGCGCCGAGCTGCGCGAACCGGCACCCGTCGAGGATGATCTTGTTGCCGGAGCGTTGGACGTGACGCGGCTCGTCGATCGCGGGGAACGCGGCGTCCCACGTGAGGTCGAACGCGAGACCGTGCGCGTCGCCGTCGCAGACCGTCCGGATGCGCTGGAGCGGTTCGACGACCTCGAACCGGATCGGACCGACGCGCTGCTCCATCCGGTCGTCGCGGAGCGCGTCCGACGTGCGCACCGCCCACTGCCGGCGACCGCGGCGCACCGTCGCGTACGCGTCCATCACCCCGAGGTGCGGGTACACGCCGAGACCGGTGATGAGCTCCACCTCGCCGTCGCGGCGGAAGCAGTGCATGATGCAGCGGTCGTAGACGTTGCGGTCGCTCGTGTCGAAGTACCGCATCGAGACGGGTGCCTGGTGGATCGGGTACTCGTCGAGGGGATGGGCCACCGGGTCTGCCTCCTACTGAGTCTTCGTGATGATCTCGTCCGCGTACCAGCGCAGCGCGTCGAGCTTCTCCTGGAGCGTCTGCGTGTCGGGCCCCGCGACGTACGGGTCGCGGAAGCCGACGATGACGTCGGTGACACCGAGCTCCTCGAGCCGTCGGATGCCGTCGACCGAGAACCCGTCGATCGACCCCGCGTACACCGAGAACGGGACGTCGGCTCGGCCGTACTCGTCGCGGAGCGCGTCGAGGCGTTCGAGCATGCGCGCGAGGTCGTCGGTCGCGCCGCCGGCGAACATCCACCCGTCGCCGAGACGAGCCGCGCGCTTCAGCGCCGCGTCGCCGTGACCGCCGACGAGCAGCGGGAGGGGTTCGGTCGGCGTCGGACAGAGCTTGATGCGGGGGATGTCGTACACGTCGCCGTGGTACTCGAAGAACCCGCCCGCGGCGAGCCCGCGGATGATCTCCATCGACTCGTCCATGCGCTTGCCGCGGCCCTCCCACGGCACGTCGCACACCGCGTAGTCCTCCGCCCACGGGCTCGTGCCGACGCCGAAGTCGAACCGGTTGCCGGTCATCACGGCCACGGTCGTCGCCTGCTTCGCGACGAGCACCGGATGCCGGATGGGCAGCTTGACGACGAACGTCGCGAAGCGCAGCGTCGTCGTCACCGCACCGAGCGCGGGGATCATCGCGAACGGCTCGAGGAACGGCTTGTCGTCGAGGAACTCGCGCGTGCCGTCCGCGTTGTACGGGTACCGCGAGTCCGCCTCGGCCGGGTAGCAGATGCTGTCGGGGACGACGAACGTGTCGTACCCCGCGTCCTCGGCGGCCTGCGCGAGCGGGACGTAGAAGGACGGGTCGGTCATCGACTCGGCGTACGCGAACCGCATCCACGCATCATGGTCGATGCACGACGCGCTCGTCAGATGACGCGAGATGCGGCACTGACGTACGGAATCCGTACGTCAGTGCCGCATCTCGGCCGCGGTCAGCTCTTCGCGAAGCCGGGGAGGTCGAAGGCGTTCCCGGGGCTGCAGTTGAAGATGCCGTTGTTGGGCTTCGTCAGCTGCTCGTCGACCTGGAAGCCCGACGGGGTGGCCCGGATGAGCACGAAGCACTGGTTCGCGGGGCTCGTCCCGTTCCCGGGCGTCGACGGCGCGTGCAGGCCGCCTGCGGTCCAGTCGGTGACGGCAGCTGCCTTCTTCATCACACAGTCACGCGTGACGTCGTTGCCGCATGCCTTGACGCTCTTCGCCCACAGCAGCCACGCCGACCACGAGTTGATCCCGAGTGCCTTGGGCTTCGCGCCGTTGGCGTACTGGGCGAGGATGTCGACGTACTGCTTCGTCGCGGGATGCGAGCTGGCGAGCTCGAACGGCACGATCCCGGTCGTGACGAGCACGTTGCCCGTCAGAGCGGCACCGCCGTTCTGGATGAGCTTCTGGTCGTACATGTTGCCGGCGAACAAGCCGTACTTCGGCGTGTAGCCGAGGTCCTTCAGCGACCGGTACAGCGCGGCGAGGTTGTCGGGCGCGTTGACGTACTCGAAGATCTGCACGCCCTTGCTCTGCAGGTTCTGCGCGTACGGCCGGTAGTTGTCGACGAGGATCGGTGCCTCGTCGTAGTACACCTCGTTGAAGCCGACGACCTTGGCCGCGGCCCGGTCGCGGTCGCCGGCGTCCTTGACCGACTGCAGCTGGCTGCTCAGCAGACCCCAGTGCTTGGTCGCCTCGGGGTCGGCCTGCTTGATCGCCTTCATCGCGCCGCCGAGCGTGCTCTGGTAGATCGACGTGGGGATCGGCTGCAGCGACATCGGCGCGGTGCCCGCCTGCTTCGACACGGCGTACGCGGGGATCTCGGCGAGCTTGCACTTCACGCGCTGGTCGACGCCCGAGGAGTCGAACGCCTCGCCGTTGCCGACGAGCATGAAGTCGCTCTGGCACGCCTGGATCATGCGCGCCGCGACCTCCGTCAGCTTCGAGTCCCACTTGTCGAGCTGCAGCTTGCGCCCGTGGATCCCACCTGCCGCGTTGCACCACCCGACGAACGCGTCCGCGGTGTCGAACAGCTCCTGGTCGAGACCGGGCTGCACCTGCGCGCCCGGATCGGCCATCGTGCCGACACGGATGGACGTGTCCGTCACGCCCTGCTCGGTCGCGCCCTTGGCGTTGCCCGACCCGCACACGCCCTTCACGTCGCCGAAGTCACCGGCCGCCGCGCCGCCGCTCGACCCCGACGTCGCGGACGTGTTCGAGCCGTTGCTCTTGCTCGACTTGCTGCTCGACCGGCTGCAGCCCGTGGCAACGAGCGCGAGCGTGACGAGCGGAACGCACCACAGGGCCTTCTTCACGACCGCTCCCCCCGGATGTCGTGCGCGGCTACGAGGTGACGAGGATGCGTCATTCTGGTGAAGAGCGCGCGCGAAGGCAAGCACGCCCCTCGGCGACGCGTCGCGTGTCGTTCACGCGCCGACGTCGGAGTCCGTGCGCGCACCGAACCACGCGGGTGCCTCGAAGGGCGGGTTCGGCAACGCGACGACGCCACGCTCGGCGAGCAGTCGCTCGAAGCCTTCGGGATCCGCGGGCACCGCGCGCGGGTCACCCATCATCACCTCGAGCAGCAATGCGCCTTGCGGACCGGCCTCGATCGGGCCGAACACCGCACCCTGATCCAACACGATGTTCGTCCCCGGACCGCACACGACGTCACCGACCGTGATCTCGCCCTCGATCACGTACACGATGTGGTCGCTGCGATGGCCGTGCCGTTCGACGAGCATGCCCGGGTCGTAGCGCGCGTAGAGGACCATCAGGTCGGGCGTCCACTCCAGGTACTTCTCGTGGATCGACACGCGCCGGTCACCGTGCTGCTGCGCCTTCACCTCCTGCCACGGCACGTCGTCGATGGTGGTGATCTTCAGCTCGGGCATGTCGCGGCGACCCTCCTTCACGCAACGGGCGCGGGATACGGGAGCGCGTAGAGACGGGCCGCGCACGCGCCGAGCACCGACGCGCGCGTGGCGGCGTCGAGGTCGGCGCGCCCGTGCACGATGCAAACGGTGTGGGGGAACGCGCAGTCCCAGTGGCAATAGTCCGACGCGTAGCAGACGACGTCACCGACGGTCTCGCGTACGTACGTGATCATCCGCTCGTCGGGCTCCGCGGTCACGAAGCAGTTGCCGGCGCGGAAGTACTCGGACGGCGGACGGTCGATCAGCGGCGCCTGGTCGGGTACGTGCTCCCAGTGCTCGTCGAGCCGTTCGAGCCAGAACGGCACCCATCCGACGCCGGCTTCCATGAAGCCCACTCGCAGCCGCGGGAAGCGCGCGAGCACGCCGCCCACGGTGAAGCACGAGACCGCGAGCATCGCGCCGAACGGATGCGTGAACGCATGCACGGTGAGCGTGGTGTCCAGTCGTTCGATCACCCACGGCACCTGGCCGGGCGCCTGCCCGCCCCCGTGCACGCACACCGCGACACCGAGATCCTGCGCGGTCCGCCAGACGACGTCGAACGCGGGGTGGTCGAGGTTGCGGTCGAGGACGTGCTGCGCCGTCACCATCCCGACCATGCCGTGCTCGCGGACGCAGCGTTCGAGCTCCGCGGCGGCGGCGTCCGGGTCGATCATCGGGAGCTTGGCGACGAGCTTGAGACGGTCGGGCGCGTGCGCGGCGTACTCGGCGCGCGCGTCGTTCAGCGTCCGGCACAGCGCGACGGAGAACTCGGGGTCGTGGAGCGCGAACTCCTCTCCTGCGCCCGGCGGGTACAGCACCGCGACGTCGATGCCCTCGAGATCCATGTCGTCGAGTCGCGCGACGGGGTCGTACATCCCGGCCCGCATCGCGGCCGCGGGCGTCAGCTCCCAGTCGTCGTCGGACCAACGCGTGTCGCGCGGGTTGGCCTCGTTGACCTGCATCCCGCCGCCCGGCACGGACCTCCCGCCCGACGTGTACTGCTCCTTGCAGGCGCGCACGTAGCGCACCATCCGGTCGCGGAAGCGGTCGGGGATCCGCCGGCGCCAGTCGAGCGGCTCGCCGCCGTGCCCGTCGGCGTCGATGACGTGCTCCCCGTACCGTCCCACGTGGCCGATGCTGTCACACGACGCCGGCGTCGCGGAGCCGCGCGAGGTCGCGTGCGTCGAGCCCGAGCAGGGTGCCGTACACGTCCTCGTTGTGCTCGCCGCGGGCGGGCCCCGCGTCGCGGATGTCGCCGGGCGTGCGCGACAGGCGGGGCACCGGCGCGACGAGCGTCGGCGCGCCCCCCTGGAGCGTGACGAGGTCGCCGCGCGCACGCACGTGCGGGTCGTCGCGCACCGCGCGCAGGTCGTTGACGGGCGCGGCGCCGACACGAGCGTCGCCGAGCTCGGCGAGGGCGTCGTGGCGCGCCCGCGACCCCACCCACGCCGCCACGAGCGCGTCGAGCTCGTCCGCGACCGCGAGGCGCGCGGCGGCCGTGCCGAAGCGGGCGCGTGACGCGTCGTCGTCGAGCCCGAGCAGCGGCAGCAGGCGCGCGACCTGCGCGTCGGTCGTTCCCGACACCGCGATCCACGCGCCGTCGGCGGTGCGGTACACGTTGCGCGGCACGCCGTTCGGGACGCGGCTGCCCGTGCGGCGAGGCGGCTGCTCCTCGGGAACCCATCCCGCGACGGTGCTGCCGAGCAGCGCCAGCACCGGCTCGTACATCGAGACGTCGACGTGCTGGCCCTCGCCCGTCGCGCGCTGGTGGAACGCCGCGACGACGGTGCCGAGCGCGCCGACGATCCCGGTGAGCATGTCGCCGATCGGCACCGACGAGAGCATCGGCGGGCCGTCGGCCTCACCCGTCAGGTCGGTGAGCCCGGCGAAGGCCTCGGCCAGGGTGCCCGCACCCGGGCGCGACGCGTACGGGCCGTCGGTGCCGTAGCAGGTGACGCTCACGACGACGAGCGACGGATGGAGCGCGCGCAGCTCGTCGTCGGTGCAGTGCCACCGCGCGCGGAGGTCGGCCGTGAGGTTCTCGACGACGACGTCGAAGTGCGGGACGAGCCGGCGGAGGACACGCTGCCCGTCCTCGCAGCCGAGGTCGAGCGTGACGCCGCGCTTGTTGCGGTTGGCGAACGCCCACGTCAGCGCGCGTCCGTCCCGCTGCGCACCCATGCGGCGAAGCGGATCGCCGCCCGGCGGCTCGACCTTCACGACGTCGGCACCGAAGTCGGCCAGGATCGCGGAGACGACCGGCGCGGCGAGCAGGTTCGACAGGTCGAGCACGCGCAGGCCGTCGAGCGCGCCCGGCTGCGTCACGGCGTCGACCCGGTCAGATGCCGAGCGCGTCGCGCGTGCGCGCGAGCTCGTCGGGATCGGCGGTCGTCGGCACGAGGAACAGTTCGTCGGCACCGGCGTCGGTGACGCTCTCGACCACGCGGCGGAGCGCCTCGGGCGTGTGACACGTCACGTTGTCGGCCGCCCACCTCCCCACCGGCTCACCGAACACCTTCATGTACCCGTACGCGTAGCCGCGGAGCCGCTCCTGCGCGCCGGGACCGAGCGCGTACCAGATGCTCGTCGACAGGTGAGGAGGCTGGTCGCGCTGCGCGTCGCGCCACGCGGCGCGCACGCCGTCGAACGCCGCCGCGATCACGTCGCGGTCGCCGTCGAGCGTGAACGCGCCGTCGACGCCGCTCGCCCACCGCGCCGCGCGCGCGATCGCCTTCGGGCCCATCACACCGGCGATCAACGGCGGACCGCCCGGCTGGACGGGTGGCGGTCCCACCGGGTCGGCACCGTCGAACGGCGGCTCCTGCGCCCAGATCCGCCGCATCGTCGCGATCTGCTGGTCCATGCGCGCCCAGCGCCGCTCCATCGACGCCGAGATCGCGCGGTAGTCGTGCTCGCGTCCGCCGACGCCGACCCCGACCGTCAGCCGGCCGTCGCTCAGCACGTCCGCCGACGCCATCTGCTTCGCGACGGTGACGGCGTCGTGCGCGGGCAGGATCACGATCGTCGTCCACAGCCGCACGCGCTCCGTGAGCGCGGCCGCGGCGGCGAGCTGCACGGTGACGTCGTGGCTCGTGAACGTGATCCGCTCGGGGACCGCGAGGCTCGCCCACGGCCCGCCGTCCACGGCGCGGCACCACGCGAGCACCTCGGTGCGCCCGTGCGGGAGCATCGTCGGCAACGTCATCGAGAGCTGCACGGCGCGCCGTCCGGTTGCGCGGTCAGGCCGTCACGCCACGAGGCGGACGGGCAGCGACTTGAGCGCGTTGTTGAGGTTCGACCGCGTGCGTCGCGGTGTGCCGGTGAGCTCGATCGACGGGAACGTCGCGAGCAGCTCCTCGAAGAACACCTTGCCCTCGAGGCGCGCGAGGTGGACGCCGAGGCAGAAGTGCTCGGCGATGCCGAACGACAGGTGCGGGTTCGGGTTGCGATGGATGTCGAAGCGCTGCGCGTCGTCGCCGAACACGTCCTCGTCGCGGTTCGCGGACGTGTAGTACATCGCGACCTTGTCACCGGCTTTGATCGTGACGTCGCGCAGTTGCGCGTCGGCCGTCGCCGTGCGGCGGAAGTAGTGCAGCGGGTTCGCCCACCGGAGGATCTCCTCGACCGCCCCGGGGATCAGCGATGCATCGGCGCGCAACTCCGCGAGCTGGTCCGGGTGCTGGAGGAGCGCGAGGAGCCCGGACGACAGCATCGTCTTGGTCGTGTCGTTGCCCGCGGTGACGAGCTGCACGAAGAAGCTGCCGAAGTCGATGTCCGTCATCTGCCGGCCACCGAAGTCGGCGTCGAGGATCAGCGTCGTGAGGTCCTCGTGCGGCGGCTCCGTGCGGCGGCGACCGGCGAACGCGATCGCGTACATCGCCATCTCGATCGAGCCGTTGCCGGTGTCGCCGTTCTCGCCGGCGAGGTCGGGGTCCTGCGCGCTCGTGTTGCGCTCCGCGAGCGTGTTGATCAGACCCCAGTCCTCCTTCGGGATGCCCATCAGCTCCCCGATGACGCGCGATGGCAGGAACGCGGTCACCTCGTGCACGAACTCGACGTCGCGCTTCTCGCGCGCGTCGCGCATGATCTCGCGGCAGATCTCGCGGATGCGCGCCTCGAGGCCGGCGATCACCTTGCGCTTGAAGCTCGGCGCGACCGGGCGTCGGTACGTCGTGTGCCGCGGCGGGTCCATGGCCAGCAGCATGTCGCGCATCATCGCGAGACGTTCCGCGTCGAGGTTCTCCAGCACGACGCCACCCTCGCTCGCGCTGAACAGGTTCGCCTCGCGCGCGACGTGCACGATGTCGGCGTGCTTCAGCACCGCCCAGTAGCCCGGCTCGCCCGGCATGTCCTGCCAGAACACCGGCTGCGTGCGGCGCAGCTCGGTGAACAGCTCGTGGGGCGGGCCGTCGACGTAGGCGTCGGGGTCGTAGATGTCGATCGCGGTCGTGTGCGTCGTCATACGAGGATCACTCTCGCGCGCCTCCTCCGCCGAGCGCGGCGGGCGCTTCGCCGTCCAGGTCCATCACGGTCAGGCCGAGCTCGTCGATGAGGGCGAGGCTCACGTCGATGCGTCCGGTGTGGTCGGGCGGGCAGTCGCAGAGGGCGACCGTCGCCTCGACCATCTCTTCCATGGACTCGATCTGGTCGGGTCGCAGCTTGTCGCCGACCAGCTTGTCCGCACCCTCGCTGAGGACCGCTGCGCGCGGCTCGATCGTGTTCACGCGCACGCCCGTCCCGTACAACTCGGCGGCGAGCCCGTTCGTCAGACGGTTGAGCGCGGCCTTCGACGCGCCGTAGATCGTGATCGTCGTGGACAGCACGCCGTCGTCCTCGGGCGGCATCCGGAACAGCCGGGCGGAGCCGCTCGACAGGTTCACGATCCAGCCCTCGCCCCGCTCCACCATCGACGGGATGACGGCCTGCGCGAGGTCGAGCGGCCCGTGCACGTTCACCTCGAACGTCAGCAGCCGCCGGCGCAGCGGGTAGTCACGCAGCGGCTGGTAGATCGCGGCTGCGGCATTGTTGACGAGCACGTCGATCGGCCCACCGAGCGCGTCGACGGCTTCGGGGACGATGCGGGCGCGTTCCTGCGCGTCGGCCATGTCGGCGACGATCACGGCGACCTTCCCGCCGTGGCGCTCGAGGTGCTTCGCCGTCTCCTGCAGCGAGCCGGGCAGCGTCGGGTGCGCATCGAGCGTGCGCGCGGTGATCGCCACATTCGCCCCCTCGGCCGCGAGCCGGCGCGCGATGGCCGCCCCGATCCCCCGGCTCGCGCCCGTGACGAGCGCCCGCCGCCCCGCGAACCGCCGCCGGCTCACCGCCCCCCTCCCTCGGTTGGTACACAAGTCGCGGTCATAGGCGCGACTTGTGTACCAACGCGGCGTGAGGTGGGAGTGCTCACGCGCGCGTGAAGGCCGGGGAGCGGTTGCCTTCGGGGATCCCCTCGTACGGTTCCATGAGCTCCTCGACGGTCGGGCCGACGCGCTGCGCGACGGGCGCGAGCGCGTCGAGGTCGAACCCGTAGACGTCCGCCGCGTTCGCGCCGAGGACGCGGCGCAGCTCGTCGGCGGGCGTGCCCGCGAACGCGCGCCGCAGGCCCTCGCGCGTGTTCGGGTACGTGCTCTCGTCGTGCGGGTAGTCGCTGCCCCACAGGAACCGGTCGACGCCGATCGCGTGCCGCACGTCCGCCTCGACCGGGCTCGGGAAGCTCACGCCGACCCAGCAGTTGCGCGCGAAGTACTCGCTCGGCCTCATCGGTGGGACGTCGTCGGGGTCGTACTTGAGCTCGCCGATCCGGCCCGTCCTGCGCATCTGCGCATGGAAGCCGTCGAGCTGCGCGAGCACCGGCGGGATCCACGACGCGCCCTGCTCGGTCAGCACGAACTTCAAGCCCGGGAACCGCTCGAACACGCCGCTCAGGAGCATCTGCGTGAGCGGCCGGCGCGAGAAGAACGTCGTCTCCGCGATCCACAGCAGTCCCGCTGCAGGGTACGGCCCGTAGTCGGGCATCCCCGCGCCGCCCGAGTGCGTGTTGACGACCACGCCGAGCTCCTCGCACACGCGCCACAGCGGGTCGTAGTCGGGCGCGTACAGCGGCTTGATGTGCTTCATGTCGTCGGGGACGGGCTGCAGCAGGACCCCGCCCCGCAGACCGTGCGCGTGGCACCAGCGCACGTCGGCGATCGCGTCATCGACGTCGTTGAGGAAGATCTGCCCGATCCCGGCGCGCCGCTGCGGGAAGCGCGCGCACCAGTCGGCGAGCCAGCGGTTGTGCGCGCGGATGCCGGCAAGGCGCAGCTCGTACTCCTCGGGCATCGGCGGGCGCGCGATGACCGCGCCCGTCGGGAAGAACGGCGGGATCGTGTTGGGGAACGTCACCTCCGCGACGACGCCGTCGGCCTCCTGCTCCGCGATCCGCCGTTCGTCGTCCCAGTTCTGCGTGCGCCGGCCCGCCTGCAGGTCCTTGAACGGGTTGCTGTAAGCGCCGCGCCAGCGGTCGAAGTCGTCGAGGTACCGCTCCTCGAGGTACGAGCGGTACATCTCGTGGTTGCCGCCGGCGTGGCAGTCGGCGGAGATCAGGGTCAGACGCTCGCTCACGGGAGAAACGCCTCCGCGGTGTGCCAGATGTAGTCGACGTCGTCGTCGGTGAGCGCGTGGTTCGAGGGCAGGATCACGCCCTGCTCCATCACCCGATCCGCGTTCGGCAATCCGCCCGCGGGCGCGCGGTGCGCGACGCCCTTGAACGCGGGCTGACGCAGCGCGTTGCCGGTCCACACCATGCGGGTGTCGACGCCGTGCGACTCCATGTGCTGCTGGAACGCGGCCCGGCTGACACCGGACTCGGGACGGATCAGCAGCGGGAACATGTGCCAGGCGGTGTCGACCTCCGCGGTCGTCCGCGGCAGCACGAACACGTCCGGACGCGTCGCGAAGTGCTCGGACAACCGCGCGAAGTTCCGCTGCCGCGCGGCGAGGTTGGCGGGGAGCTTGTCGAGCTGGACGAGACCGAACGCGGCGCTCAGCTCGCTGGGCTCGAAATTCCAACCGAGCTCGTCGAAGATGAAGAGGTTGTCGTACTCGAGACCGTCGTCGATGCGGCTGAAGAAACGCTGCTCGACACCCTTGCGCGACCCGAACAGCTGCACCTCGGATCGGCGTCCCCACCGCCGGAGCAGCAGGCACCGGTCGACGAGATCGGGATCGTCGAGGCACACCATCCCGCCCATCCCTGCCGCGGTGATGATGTGGCTCAAGGCGAAGCTCGTGACCGAGATGTCCGAGCGCGTCCCGGTCGGAGTGCCGCGCAGGCGCGCCCCGAGCGCGTCGCACGAGTCCTCGACGACCTTCAGATGATGACGGTCCGCGATCGCGCGGATCTCGTCCCAGTCGGGCACGTTCCCGATGAGGTTCGGCACGAGGATCGCCTTCGTCGCGGGCGAGATCATCGCCTCGATCGCGGCGACCTCGACGTTGTACGTGTCGGGCTCGACGTCGACGAACACCGGCACGAGCCCGGCCCGGACGATCGGGGCGACGTCGGTCGAGAACGTCACCGCCGACGTGATCACCTCGTCGCCCGGCTGCAACCCGAGCAGCTCCACCGCGAGGTACAGCGCGGACGACCCGGAGTTGCACATCACGCCGCGTGCCTTGCCGAACAGCTCCGCGACGCGGCGCTCGAACTCGCGTGTCCGCTTGCCGATCCGCAGGCCGGTCGCACCCGAGCGCAGCACGTCGACGACGGCGTCGATCTCGCGCTCGTCGTGGACGCTGCCCGCGTAGTCGATCTTGCGCGCCGCCATCACTCCGAGCTCTCCAGCTTGAAGACGCGCATGGCGTTCTCGCGCAGGAACTTCGGCCACACGTGGTCGCGGAACGGCACGTCGGGGAGCTCGGCGAAGATGCGCTCGAGGCTGAGACCCATCGGGTAGTAGCCCGCGTACATGATCTTGTCGGCGCCGCGGGTGTTCGCGTAGTCGACGATCGCCTTCGGGTAGTACTTGGGCGCGAACGCGCTCGTCATGTACGACAGCCCGGGCCACTTGAGCATGAGCTTCACCGCGAGCGCCTCCCACGGCTCGGCGCCGTGGCGCATCACGATGCGCAGCTCGGGGAAGTCGTAGCAGACCCGGTCGAAGTGCATGACGTCCTGGCACGCCGACGGCAGGCGCGGTCCGGCGATCCCGGCGTTGGCCACGATCGGCACGTCGAGGTCGATGCACGTCTGGTAGATCGGGTAGTAGCGACGGTCGCTGACGGGCACCTGCGGGCTGCAGCCCGCGGGAAACGTCGTCACCGCCTTGATGCCGTGCTCGTCGTACGCGGCGCGGATCCTGCGGACGGCGCCGGTGATGTCGTTCGGGTCGATCTCGACGCTCGCCTTGAAGCGGTCCGGGTGGTCCTTGAGCGCGCGCGCGGCCTGCTTGCTCCCGAGGCCCACGAGCCCGATCGCGATCCCGAAGCGGTCCATCTGCTCGAGCGTGACGTCCACCGGGTCCTTGCCCTCGTCGAGGCGGTTCGGCACGTCCTTGAACATGTACTCCGCGGGGAACTCCATGTCCTTGCTCCCGGCGTCCTTCAGCTGCGACTGCATGAAGTCGTAGTGGGCGCGCGCGTTCGCGCTCGGGAAGCCGATCATGAGGTCGACGACGCCGACGTCGGTGGGCATGGGCATGGGTGCTCTCCCTCGGGTCATCCCGCTCGTTCGTCGACGACGTCGCGGTAGCGCTCGGCGCGCAGGTCGTCGACGAAGCGCGCCAGCAGACGCGCCAGCTCTGCACGGTCGCGCGACGACCACTGGGTGAGCACGTCGGCCATGTGCTGGTCGCGCACGCGGGTGATGCGCCGCGAGACGGCGCGCCCCCGCGGCGTGAGCTCGACGACGGTGACGCGCCCGTCCGCCGCGCTCGGGGACCGGCGGACGAGCCCCTCCTCCTCCAGCTGGCGGACCTGCCGGCCGGCCGCGGCCGGGTCCATGTGGGTGAGCCGGGCGAGCTCGCCGAGCGACGACGGGCCGGCGTCGTCGATCCGCCGCAGGAGCGTGACACCCGGTTGCGACACCACGACCCCGGCGGCGGCGGCCTGGCGGGCGTGGACCTTGCGGCTCGCGTTCAGCCGGAACAGGGTCTCGAGCGCGCGCTGCACGGTGTCGAGGTCGTCCATCACCGTCGGAGCGTACGAGTACTTGTAGGACTCAGTCAAGTTTCCCACCTTCGTTCCGTGAAGCGAAACGGCAACGATGTGGCCGCCGCGCTTCACAGAAGGAGGGGGCGGATGTTCTACGGGCCGGACCAGGCGCGGATTCACCACGACGCGTTCGGGTCGCTCGCGCGCGAGGCGGCCGGCGCGCTCGTCGGGCTGCTCCACGCGGCCGGCCTGACCCGCGGGACCGTCGTGGACCTGGGGTGCGGCTCCGGGATCCTCGCGGCCGCGATGTGCGACGCGGGGTACGACGTCACCGGCGTCGACATCTCTCCCGCGATGGTCGAGCTCGCGCGCGCGACGGCGCCGCGCGCGACGTTCCGGGTCGGATCGCTGCTCGACGCGCCGCTCCCCCGCTGCGTCGCGGTCACGGCGATCGGCGAGGCGCTCAACTACGCGACCGACGAGCGGGCCGGGCGCGAGGCGGTCCGCTCGCTCGCAGCACGCGTCTACGACGCGCTCGAGCCGGGCGGCGTGTTCCTGTTCGACGTCGCGACACCCGGTCGCCATGGTCCCGACCGGCGGCGGGCCGTGTTCCACCGGCACGACACCTGGTGCCTCGGGATGCACGCGGAGGAGAGCGAGGACGGGACGACGCTCGACCGGCGCATCACCATCTTTACGAGGGCCGACGGCGGCACGTATCGCCGGACCGACGAGCACCACGTGCTGCGGCTCTACGAACCCGACCCGCTGGCCGCGCTCCTGCGCGACGCCGGCTTCGACGTCGCCGTGCGCGACCGCTACGTCGACGACCCCGCGCCCACGACCCCGCCGGGCGGCTGGCACGTGTTCGTCGCGCGCAAGCCCACGTAGCTGCGTGGCGTCCGAGCGTCAGCCGTCGACGCGGTGCATGACGTTGCGATCGGTGTGGTCGAGCGGCGCCGGGAGACGCGAGATCTCGACGACCGTCCGCTCCTCGTACGCGAACGTGTCCGCGTCGCGTACCTCGATCGTCACCTGGTACAGGGTCGTGCGCGCCGCCGTCGCGAGGTACTGGTTCGACAGGATGCCGTACGTCTCCGAGCCGACCTCGGCCTGCATTGTCCACGTCGTCGAGTCCACGTGGGCCGGACCGCCCGCGAGCACGGTGCAGCCGCGCGGGACCATGAAGCAACGCATCACCTGCCGGGCGTCGCCGTCCCACAGCCAGTACCCGACCTCGGTGTGGAACGGGTCGTCCTCGCCGAGACGCCATGCCGCGGTCCGGTAGTCGAGCCCGAACAGCGACTGCTTGCCGTTGAGCACGGGCCCGAACGGGTTGAACACGGCGCGCTCGCGGTAGCGCGTCTCGGCGACCTCACCCGTCGTGTTGGCGAAGGCGACATCGACGCCCTCGTCGCCCTCCCACGTGCCCGCGAGCGCGGCGAGCGGTCCGAGGTCGGTAGGTTCGGGTGCGGGCATCTCTCACTCCTGAGGGTCGGACGGGCCGATGCCGAGGTAGCGCTCGAGGTTGCGGTGCGTGTTGAGGACGCGGCACTCCTCGCCCGACAGCGTGAGGTGCGTCATGCCCGGTTGGTGGAGGCCGCGCTGCACACCTTCCGCGACGGACGTGTCCGCGTTCAACACCAGCCCCAGGTCCGCCTGTTCCGCCGGCAACGTCACGTCGACGGGCTTCGTGCGCGGCGCGTCCGCGGACGCCGCCCGCGTGTAGTGGTACGCGACGAACTGCGCTTCATCGGGCGTCGCGCCCGGACGCGCGGACAGCACCGACAGCAGGTCGGGCGTGACGAGCACCGTCGTGTTCGGGAACAGGTTGTACTGGTGCATCCGCAGCATCCGGTCGGTGTCGAGGTGCGACAGGTCGACGCCGTTGGCCGCCTGCGTCTCACGGATGCGCTGCGCGATGAGGTCCTGGACCGTCTGGCCCGGCGCGAGCGGCGGCACCGGGCACGGCTCGGTGACACCCATGCGCGCGCCCTGCGTCGCGACGAACGAGTCCCACACCTCCTGGTCCGGGAGCCCGCCGCGAAAGCGTGGGCTGGGCACGCCGTAGATCTGCTCGGACTTGCTCGTGTGACCCCACACCTGCTGCGGCGCGTCGATGTCGTCGATCGACCCGAGCATCTCGCGGTGCAGACCCTGGATGTGGTACGTCTCGCTGAACCCGTCGACGACGACCTTCCAGTTCGCGGCGAGCGGGATCGTGACGACGGCCGCGCAACGGAACTCGTCGAGCCCGGCCCACGCGGCGTCGTCCGGGACGGCTTCGAGGTACTCGCGCAGCGGGATCGCGTCCGGATCGAGGTTGACGAACACGAGGGGGCCCCACGTGTCGACCCGCACGGGGAACAGCGGGTAGTCGTCGTTGCGCAGCACGCCGAACCCCTTGCGCGACGGGACCTCGCGCAGCCGCCCCTGCAGGTCCCACGCCCAGCGGTGGTAGCCGCAGCGCAGCTCGCCCAGCCCGGAGCCGGACCCGGTGCACAGGACGTTCCCTCGGTGGCGGCAGACGTTCTGGAAGGCGCGCAGCTCGCCGTCGTCGCCCCGCACGACGAGCACGGAGTACGGGCCGAGGCGGTGCTCGAAGAAGTCACCCGGGTGGGCGACGTGATCGGGTGTGCACGCGACGTGCCAGACGCGCGGCCACATGCGCTCGAGCTCGAGCGCGGCGAACGCCGGCGACGTGTAGCGCGCGGCGGGGACGAGCGTCGGCCGTGGGCGGTCCCCCGCGACGGTGGTGATCGCAGCACCCACGGGCGCGTCCTCGCTCATGTAGCCGACCTGCGATCCGGTCGTCGCCATCGTCCGCCTCCCCGTCACACGCCGGAGTACGCGATGTCGCTGCGGTCCCGCGCGCCGATGGTCCATCCTTCCGCGAACGCGAACCGCTGCGCCGCCGGCGTCGTCACCGTCGTCGACCAGTCGAACGCGCAGACCCGCCGCGCGATCAGCCACCGGCCGTCGCGACGTTCGAAGCGGTCGACGTAGCGCAGCCCGAGCACCATGTCGGTCTGGTCACCGGCGTCGTCGGGGTGCGAGACGTGGTGCGCGACGCAATACGTGTCCACGTGGGCGACGTCGCCGTCGAGACGGACGAACGGCGGCCCGACGAAGTGCATCGTCGCCGCGAAGTGCGGGAGTGTCTCGACGACCCACCGCGCGAACGCGCGTCCGTCGCCCCGGAACACGTTGTGGTCGTCGACGCCGTCGTCGTGGTAGCAGGTCGCGATCAGCTCCTCGTCGAGCCGGTCCGTCCCACGAGCGAGACGCTTGACGACGTCGGTGATCTCCTCGCGCGCGAGGAGCTCCTCGACGGTGACGCCTGCGCTCACGCTGCCCCGCGCACCAGACGGCCGGGACGCGCGCCGGTGTCCTCGCCGCGCTCGATCGTCACCTCGCCCGACACGACCGTCGCGACGTAGCCGTCGGCGCGCTGCACCAGCCGACGCGCGCCACCCGGGAGGTCGAACACCATCTCGGGGAGCTGCAGGTTGAGGTTCTCGAAGTCGATCACGTTGAGGTCACCCTTGTAGCCGGGCGACACGAGCCCCCGGTCGGCCATGCCGTAGAGGCGCGCGGTGTCGCGCGTGATCTTGCGCACCACGCTCTCGAGCGGGATCTTCTCGCCGCGGTCGCGGTCCCGGGCCCAGTGACTCAGCATGAACGTCGGCATGCTCGCGTCGCAGATCACCCCGCAGTGCGCGCCGCCGTCCGAGAGGCCGAGCGCGGCCATCGGGTGCACGAGCATCTCGCGCAGGTCGTCGAGGTTGCCGTAGCTGTAGCCGAGCAACGCGAACATCAGCAGCTCGCGCCCGTCGTGACGGAGCATCACGTCGTAGAGGACCTCGTCCTCCGAACGGCCCTCGCGCCGCGCGATCGCGGCGATGCTCGTCGCGGGGTCGGGCTCGTAGTTCGGCGGCTCACCCATCGGGAAGATGCGGTCGAGGCTCGCGTTCACGTACTGCAGGAGCGGGTCCTCGCCTTCGGGCTGCTCGGACAGGATCGCGGCGCGCACCTCGGGCTTGCGGAGCTCCGCGATGCGCTCGCGGAACGGCAGACGCTCGAGCTTCTTGTACGTCGGGCGCGACCGCAGCGGGTGGAAGGTCTGGAACCCGACGAGCATGTTGAGCGGGCGGCCGGCGACCTGCGGCCGGAGATCGGCGCCCTCCGCGTTGGCGTCCTCGGCGCGCTTCAACAGCTCGCGCCACTGATCGGGCGCGAGGTTGTGCTGCTCGAGGATGAAGCTGACGGGACGGCGGATCGCGGTCGACAGCCGGCGCATCCACTCGACCTCGCGCTCGGGTGCGAGCAGGTCCTCGCCCATGACACCCGCGGGCGCGAGCTCGAACACGCCGCGACCCAGCTCACCGAGCGCCCGCCCGATGCCGAACAGCTCGTCCTCCGCGGCGAACGTGCCGGGGACGGGCTCGCCGTCGACGGCACGGTGCATGATCGTGCGCGACGTCGAGAAGCCGAGCGCGCCGGCCGCGATGCCCTCCTTCACGATCGCGGCCATCTGCGCGATGTCCTCGGGCGTCGCGGGCTCGTTGCGCGCGCCGCGCTCGCCCATCACGTACGCGCGCACCGCGCCGTGCGGGACCTGCGTGCCGACGTCGACCGCGCGCGGCATGCGGTCGAGCGCGTCGAGGTACTCGGGGAAGCTCTCCCAGCCCCACGTGATGCCCTCGGCGAGCGCGGTGCCGGGGATGTCCTCGACGCCCTCCATCAACTGGATCAGCCAGTCCTCGGTGCCGGGCCTCACGGGCGCGAAGCCGACCCCGCAGTTGCCCATGACGACGCTCGTGACGCCGTGCCAGCACGACGGCGACAGCAGCGGGTCCCAGGTGACCTGGCCGTCGTAGTGCGTGTGGATGTCGACGAAGCCCGGCGTCACGAGGAGACCGTCGGCGTCGATCGTCCGGCGCGCCGACGAGTCCTCCAGCGTGCCGACCTCGGTGACGACGCCGTCGTCGACGGCCACGTCCGCGGTGCGCGGCGGTTCGCCACTCCCGTCGACGAGCGTGCCGGCACGGATGACCAGGTCGTGCATGGGATCGACCTCCGGGATGGGCGACATGCGGCACTGACCGTCGGAAAGCGACGGTCAGTGCCGCATCTCTGTCGCCGCAGTCTCGCATGGACGCGATGCGCGCCGCAATGGTTGCAATGTGCGACCGGCATCCGCGATCCTCGCGGGCGTGGCCCGCCCGTCTCCGCAGACCGACCGTGTCGTCGCGCTCGTGGAGCTGCTGTCCTCGCACCCCTCCGAGACGTTCACGCTGGCCGACGTCACACGCCGTCTCGGGGTCAACAAGTCGACGTGCCACTCGATGCTCACCGCGCTGGCCGGCGCGGGCTGGCTGCTGCGCGACCCGTTCCGCAAGACGTACCGCCTCGGTCCCGCGCTCGTGCCCGTCGGCCGCGCCGCAGCGTCGTCGCTGCCCGCGCTCGACATCGCGCACGCGGCGATGGTCGACGTGAGCGTCGCGACCCACGCGCACTGCGCGGCGCTCGCGGTCGCGGGTGACGCGGTCACGGTGGTCGACAGCGTGCGCGACATGCGCGCGTCGGGCGGTGCGCTGCGGGTCGGCGCGCAGCTCCCGTTGCGACCGCCGTTCGGCTCCGCGGTCGTCGCGTGGGCAGGCGACGAGACCGTCGACGCCTGGCTCGCGCAAGTATCGGGCGATGGCCGTGCGACCGCGCGCGCTGCGCTCGACGCGACGCGTGCCCGCGGGTACGCGATCGAGCTGTTGACCGTCCCGGAGGCGCGCCTGCGCGCGATGGTCGAGCACGTCGCGCTCGCGGACCTGCTCGACGTGCTGTCGCGTGAGCTCGCGACGCGCGACGACGTGTTGCCGGTCGACGTCGACCCGTCCGCCCGGTACGCGGTCAGCGCCGTGAACGCACCCGTGTTCGACCGTGACGGCACGGTGACGCTCCTCCTGTCGCTGACCGGCTTCGCCCGCGAGCTCGACGGCCGCGAGCTGCTCGAGACGGGCCGGACGCTGAAGGCGGCGACCGACGCACTCACCGCCGCCGTCAAGGGGCGCCCGTAGCGCGATCGCCCGCCACGCACCATCATCTGGGACCGTGCTGAAGGACTTCTACATCGCGTTCGGCACGGTGTGCTTCACGTTGCTCGGCCTCTGGATCATCGTCGTCCAGACCCGGCACGCCGAGTGGCGCCACTCCTCGATGCACCGGCGGCGCGCGTACGGCGTCTCGCTCCACTTCGCGCTCCCCGGTCTGATGAGCCTCCTCGCGCTCGTCGACCCTGCGAGCACCGGGCTGTGGCGCGCCTCGTTCGCGGTCGTCGCGATCGGCGGCGTGCTCGTGCTCGGTGCCGTACGCGGTCCGGCACCCGGCCCGCTGGGGACGGTCGCATACGCCGCCGCCGCGCTGCTCTACGCGTTGATCGCGCTGATCGCGATCGCGCCGTCGATCGTGAGCGGCCTCGGCATCTCGATGCGCGCACTGCGCATCGAGGCCATCCTGCAGACCGTGCTCGTGTTCCTCGGCGCGAACGTCGCGTGGCTCCTGCTCTTCGCCGACGTCGACGACCTCTCAGCCGCTTGACCCCGCGCCGCGCGCGTTGAACTCGTCGAGCGCGGCGCGACTCGCCGTGCTCGAGAGCAGCTCCGCGAAGGCAACGTCCTCGCGGCGACGAGCCGCGGCGATCGCGTCAACGTGCGCGGCGATCATCGTCTGCTTGATCGCGCGGAGCGATCCGAGCGGCGCGCTCGCGATCCGAGCCGCGAGCGTGTGCGCCGCGGGGAGCAGGTCCGCGGCCGGGACGACCCGGAGCGCGATGCCGGACTCGACCGCTGCGTGCGCGTCGATCCAGTCGCCGGTGAGCAGCACCTCGGCGGCGCGCTGCCAGCCCATCCGGAGCGGGAACAGGTAGCTGCTCGCGGCCTCGGGCGCGACGCCGAGCGGTGCGAACGGGGCCCGGAACCGGGCCTCGTCGGCGACGAGCACGAGGTCGCAGTGCGCGAGCATCGTGAACCCCACGCCGACCGCGACGCCGTTCACCGCGGCGAGCAGCGGCTTGTCGAAGCGGCCGAGCGCGTCGAGCAGCGCGGGAAAGCCCGACGTGCCGCCCTCCCCCGCCGCCAGCTTGGCCATCTCGTCGAGGTCCTGGCCGGCCGAGAACGCGCGTCCCGCACCGGTGAGCACGACGACGTGCACGCGGTCGTCGTCGCGCGCCGCGTCGAGCGCGTCCGCGGTCGCGCGGTACAGCGCGGTGTCGAACGCGTTGAGCACGCGCGGCCGGTCGAACGTGATCGTGCGGACCCGCCCGTCGTCCGCGACCTGCACAGTCATGCGATCGCGTCCCGGAAGGCGCGCAGCTCGCGCTCGACGTCGGGACCCATCGGCGCGTACAGCAGCTCGGTCGCGCCTCCCGCCGCGGCTGCCTCGGCGCGCGCGCGGATCTCCTCGGCGGTGCCCGTCCACGTGAAGGACGGGATCAGCGACGGGTCGAGCGCCTCGCGGTCGCGCGCGGTGAGCGCGACGAGATGCTGATCGTGGACCGCGAGGTGACGCGCGGCCGCGGGGACCTTCTCCACCGACGCGCGCCACGTCGAGCCGCCCGGGATCCCGTCGACAGCCTCGGGCGCCGACTCGTAGATGCCGTGGAACACGACCGCCGCCGCGGGACCGGCCGCCGCGAGGACGCGCTCGTCGTCGAGCGCCTCGCCCTCGTCCAGGACCGTGCCGAACGTCAGCAACCCGCAGCGCTCGAAGCCCGGTTGCGGCGCGCCGACGCACATGATCCCGTCACCGATGTCGCGCGCGATCGCGGTGCCCTTCGGCCCCGACGCCGCGACGATCAGCGGCGTCCGGATCGGGCGCGGTGGCGCGTACCCGTCGGGATGGATCATCTGCACGAGCTTCCCGTCCACCTCGACCTGCTCGCCGTGCAGCAACGACCGCAGGTCGCGGACGTACCGCTCGACGAACCGCCACGGCAGCGGCTTCTGACCGAGCACCATGCGTCCGGTGAAGCCGGTCCCGATCGCGACCTCGACGCGACCGGGTGCGAGCTCCTCGAGCGTCGCGATCGCGGACGCGGTCACGAGCACGTGCCGCAGGTCCGGGACGAGCACTGCGGGACCGAGCCCCACCCGTGACGTGCGCCGCGCCGCGAGCGCGAGGACCATCCACACGTCCTCGTAGAGCGCCGGCGAGTCGTAGAACCAGACCCGCTCGTACCCGAGCGACTCCGCCAGCGCGGCGTGCTCGACGTGGCGCACTGCCGCCGGGAACGCGCACGACAGCTCGATCGACGCAGCCATGGGACCTCCTCGGGCGGCGCGGCGGGCAGCAGTCAACACGACGGGCGAACGGCGCGCGCAATCCCGTGTGAACCAGGGCCCGTACAGGGTTCGTCGGCCACAGCGGGCGGTACAACAAGACCGCGAGCGAGACAGGGGTTGTCGTCATCGGCGGCGGGCGGCACGCTGGTCTCGACGCAACGAGAGGAGGCGCCGATGTCGAATTGCCTCTCGCGGTCTGCCGGGCAAGGGCCGGAGCCGGCACGTGCCGGCCAGATCGGTCCGATCCGCCGGGAGATCGAGTTCGAACCCCTGCCCCAGCCCGGTCAGCGGCCCGAGCCCGTCCGTGAGCCCGCACCCGAGCCGGAGAAGCCGATCCCGGTCCCCGTGCCCGCAGGGACGTAGACGATCATGAGCCGGATCTCGGATCACTGCGGTGGCGGTGACGCCGGGCGTCCGCTCGTCGCCGGAACGCTCCGGGGCTATCGCACGTGGCGGCCACTGACGCGGTGGGCGCACATCCCCGACGGCGCGCTCCCGCTCGCCGCCGTCACCCAACGTCACGTGGTCTGGGGCACGACGTTGAGCGCGCGCTGCACGCTGCCCGCGGGAGTGCCGGAGCCCCCGATCGGCTTCGACCACCCCGCGCCGTCGGCCGGGTGCACGTGCGGCATCTACGCGTGGTACGAGCCCGACGACACCGGCATCCTCACCGCGCGCGTGTTCGGCGTGATCCAGGCGTCGGGCGTCGTGCTGATGGGCGACCGCGGCTTCCGCGCGCAGCATGCCGAGATCGTCGCGATCGTGACGCGCAACCGGCGACTCGCGTTGGCCTGCGAGGAGGCGGGCATCCGCGTCTACCGGCGGCGCAGCGAGCTGCTCGACGACTTCCCGCCCGAAGACGTCTCCGGTCTGATCGGCGACACGGACGACGACCGCGCCGGTGCCGATCCGGGCACCGAGCACGCTGACGGCGACGCGCCCCGCACCGGCGACGGCGACGTCGAGATCGAGGTGTCCGGAGCGGGTGGCCACACCGACAGCGAGGCGCACGACCAGTCCGCCGCGCCGCGAGGACGGACCGTCCTCGAGAACCGCATGCTCGTCGCGAGCATCTGCGCGCGCAGTGCGATCATCGCGGCCGCGGCCGTCCTGCTCCCGGGAATCGCCGCGCTGCTCGCGATCCTGTGCGTCGAGTCGTTGCTCATCGGCTATCTCGTCGCCCGGGTGCGCTGACCCGCCCCGGTCGCGCGCGTGCCCCGAGCGGCCCACGATCTTCGTCCGCACTCTCTGTAACACCGTGTTAGAGTCCGCGCATGGGCATGTCCGACCGGTATCTCGTGATCTCCGCCGACGGGCACGCCGGCGCAGACCTGCTCGACTACAAGCCGTACCTGGCGTCGCGCTGGCACGACGAGTTCGACGCGTGGGCGGCGTCGTACGTCAACCCCTGGGGCGATCTCGTCGACCCGGACGCGAACCGGAACTGGGACACCGAGCGGCGCCTGCGCGAGCTCGACGGTGACGGCGTCGTCGCCGAGGTCCTGTTCCCGAACACGATCCCGCCGTTCTTCCCGTCCGGGAACCTCCTCGCGCCGCTGCCGACGCGCGCGGAGTACGAGCGGCGGTGGGCCGGCATCCAGGCGCACAACCGCTGGCTCGCCGACTTCTGCGCGGAAGCACCCGGACGCCGCGCGGGCATCGCGCAGATCCTGATCCACGAGGTGGACGACGCGGTCGCCGAGACGCGCTGGGCCGCGGAGCACGGCCTCACGGGCGGGATCATGCTGCCGGGCGTGCCGCCGGGTCATCCCGACATCGAGCCGCTCTGGTCCGACGTCTACGAGCCGCTGTGGCAGACGTGCGAAGAGCTCGACGTCACCATGAACCACCACGCCGGCGGCGGCATCCCGCCGTTCGGGATGGACGCCGCGTCACGCGCCATCCTCCTGATCGAGCTGCCGATCTACGGGCACCGCGCGCTCTGGGCGCTGATCTTCGCCGGAGTGTTCGAGCGGCACCCGCGCCTGCGCTTCGTGCTCACCGAGCAGGGGACGGGGTGGGTGCCGGGGGGGCTCGCGAGCCTCGACTGGTTCTACGGGCGCATGGCGAAGGAGGACCATCCCGAGCACCTCTTCGGCGGCGAGGCCGTCGCGAAGATGTCGATGACGCCGAGCGAGTACTTCGCGCGCAACTGCTGGATCGGGGCCAGCTTCCTGCGTCCCGCGGAGTGCGACGTGCGCCATCTCATCGGCATCGACCGCATCATGTGGGGCGCGGACTACCCGCACAACGAGGGGTCGGTGCCGCACACGCTCGAGGCGTTGCAGGTGTCGTTCGCGAACGTGCCGGTCGAGGAGTGCCGTCAGATGTTCGGCCTCAACGCGGCCGACGTGTACCACTTCGACCTGTCGCTGCTGACACCGCTCGCGGAGCAGTACGGGCCGCGGGTGGACGACGTGCACAAGCCGTTGCAGCAGTGGCCCGCGGACTCGACGTGCGGTGCCTTCGACGACAACCCGATCGTCCGCTCCTGGTGACCCTCGCGAAGACGCGGCACTGACAGACGCATTGCGTACGTGAGTGCCGCATCTCGCGTCAGTTACGGCGACGTGAGGCCGTACTCCGCCTTCCACCAGCGCGCCTTGCGGACCTCCTCGGGGTCCGTGCGCACTGTCGGGTCCTGGCCGAAGTCCTCGGGCGTCGGGCCGATGCGCTGCGCGATCGGCGCGAGCGCGTCGAGGTCGAAGCCGTAGCAGCGCGCGGCGGTCAGGCCGAGCATGGCGCGCGCGTCGTCGACGGGGACGTCGCCGAAGTCGCTGCGCAGCCGCGCGACGGTGTTCGGCCAGGTGCCCTCGGGGTGCGGGTAGTCCGTGCCCCACATCGCGACGTCGGTGCCGATGACGTGCCGCCGGCGGATCTCCTCCTTCGACATCGTCGACGCGCCGATGAAGATGTTGGTGCCGAAGTAGTCCGACGGGAGCTTCGACACGATGCCCTTCATCATGGCGAGCATCTTCTTCGTCGTGTGGCCACCGCCGAAGTAGAAGTCCCACTTCCACATGTAGTCGGGCGCCCAGTACGCGGCCGCCTCGGTGACCGTGAACCTGAGATCGGGGTAGCGCTCGAACACGCCCGAGAAGAGCAGGTGCCACAGCGGGCGGATGGCCCACCAGACGACCTCGGCCAGATAGATGCCGATGTGGTCGTTGTACTCCTCCTGCGGCGCCTCGCCCGAGTGCGTGTGGACGACGAAGCCGGCCTCCTGGCACGCGGCCCAGAACGGGTCGTACGCGGCGTGGTTGTACGGCAGCCGGTCGTGCCACATCGTCGGGATCATCACGCCGCGGATGCCCGGTGTCCCCGCGAGCCGCTGGACCTCCTGAACGCCGCGCTCGATGTCGTGGGTGACGGGAACGAGCGCGACACCGCCGCGACGTTCCGGCGAGTGGCTGCACAGCTCCTCGAGGAACCGGTTGTGTGCGCGCGCACCCGCGAAGGCGAGCTCGGGGTCCTCGATCGTCCCGGCCGACAACCCGGCGCCGAACGGCGGCGACGCCATCCCGGTGATCGCGTCGGCGTCCGCGAAGATCACCTCGGCGGACACGCCGTCGGCGTCGAGCTCCTTGTCGCGCTGCTGCGCGTCGAACGCGCCGCGGAGACCCTCCTCGTGCTCGGTCTCCCAGCCCATGATGTAGTCGTAGTTCATGCGCATCGCCTCTTCGCGACGCGCGTTGCGCTCGGCGAGGAACTCGTCGAAGGCGGCGTGGTACCTCGACTCAAGGTAGGGCCGGTAGTTCTCGCACGACAGGCCGGCGTGGCAGTCGGACGAGATGATCGTGTAGCGATCGCTCATGGCTCGCAGTCCTTCGGTCGCTCAGTCGCGTGAGCCGAGCACGGACAGGTCGTCGTAGCGCTGGTGCAGGAACGGCTCGAGATCGGAGCGCGGGACCGGACCGATGATCCGGCCGACCTGCGTGCTCGCCCGCTCCGTCCAGTTGAGGTCCACGACGCGCCGCACGACGAGGTCGGCGACGGGGTCGAGCGGCGAGTCCTTCAGGATGAGGTCGCCGTCGATCCCCTGGTGGACGCGCGCCGTCTCGGTCTTCTCGCCGTACACGAGCAACGGGTCCTGGTCGAGCTCGCCCGGGCGCTCGGCCGACGGCGACACCTTGAACCAGAAGTCGGTCTTGCGCTTCTCGTACGGCTCACGCGTCTCGCTGATGCGGCCGCGGACCTCGCAGATCGTGAAGCCCATGCGCGCGATCGAGCCCTCGACCCGGTCGCCGTCGCGCGTCGCGCGCACGTCGCCGATCTTCTTCGGTTCGCCGTACGTGTCGCGCCCGCCGACGACCGACTGCTCCGTCGTCATCGGCATGAACACGGGGTACTCGCCGAGCACTTCGGCGTGTCGGGCCTGCACGCCGATCCAGCCGGCGCCGAACGCGGGTCCGACCGGCATCTGCACCGTCGTGATCGTGATCCGCACGAGCGGCTCGGGCCCCGGTGCGAGCGGCTTCGGGAGGATCGCGGCGATCAGGTCCGGGTCGGTCTCGTAGACCGCGGTGATCGCCTCCGACCAGATCTGCGCGGACGTCGCCTCGTGCTCCCTGCTGCGACGTTCGTCCGCGGTGCGAGCGCCGTAACGGATCTGCGCCATGGAGGTCCTCCCGGTCGGGTCTGTGGAACAGCGTTACATACCGGGTGCGTCGTGTAAAGATGAGCCGATGACCACTCGCCCCGACGCGGGCGTCGACGTGCGCGCGTCACGCCGCCGGGCGGGCGTCACGAAGGAACGCATCGTCGACGAAGCGCTGGCGATCGTCGAGCGCGACGGCGTCGACCAGCTCTCGATGCGCAAGCTCGCCGCGCAGCTCGGTGTGCAGCCGACGAGCATCTACTGGCACGTCGGCGGACGCGAGCAGCTGCTCGACGCGATCGTCGAGCGCTACAGCGGCCGGCTCGTCACCGTCGCGATCCGCGGCCGGACGCCCGCCGCGCGCATCCTCTCGGTCGCGCACCAGATCCGCGACATGGCGCGCGGCCACCCGAACCTCACGGCGGTCGCCTACGAGCGCGGGCTCACACCCGTCCTCGCGCTGCCGTTGCAGATCGCGCTCGCACGCGAGGTGACCGCCGCCGGGCTGCGCGGGAAGCGCGCCGCGCGCGCGACGCGTTCGATCCTGTACGTCGTCGGCGGGTTCATCGTGCTCGAGCCGTCGATGGCGCCCGTCCTGCCGGTCAAGCGGCGGTCCGAGGAGCTCTGGCAGTCGGTCGACGACCCGGCGCTCGACCGCGGCCTCGTCGAGGAGCTCCGCAAGCCGGTCGACGTCGACGCCGTGTTCGACGACACGCTCGCCACGCTCGTCGCGAAGCTGCTCGAGGGCTGAGTCATCCCTCGAAGGTGATCGGCGTGTCGCGTGGGAGGTCCAGGTAGCGGAGGACGTCCCGCGCGTCTCGTCGCAACGCGTCGATCGCGTCGGCGGCAACGGGCTCGAGCAGGTGGACCGTCAGCGCGTCGCGCGTGAGACCCCACGTCGCGACGGCTCGCCCGTCGACGAGTGCGAACGGGCGGAACAGGCCGTTGACCGTCACGAGACGGTGCTCCCCGACGAACTCGGCACGCGATGCCCACCCGAGGAGCAACGGGTCGTACGGGCCGAGGAGACGCGGACGCGGGACGCGCGTCGCACGTGACGGCGCGGCGGCGGCCTGCTGGAGCGCGAGACGCGCGTCGGTCAACGTGATCCCGGCCCACTTCGCGAGATCCCGCGCGTCGGCGGGCGCGTGAGCGACGAGGTACCGACGGCCGAGGCGCGCGAGCGCGGCGTGTCGTGACGTTGGGCCGGGCGCCGGTCCGAGCCAGTCGCGCGCGCTGACGAACGCGTGCTCGCCGTCGACCAACGGGCCGCGCACGAGATCGGCGCGCAGCGACGCCGCGAGCAGGACGTGGACGAGCGCTTGGCGCGCCGTCGGCACGCCCGCGTCGTCGAGCCGGGCGCGCAGCTGCGCACGCGTCTGCGGACCGTCGCATGCGACAGCGTCCATGACGACGCCGACACCGCGGTCCGCCTGCGCGCGGCTCACACCCTCCACGCCGAGCCGGCGACGGCTCTCGGTCGCGAGCTGTGGCGTGGTCAGCGGATGGAGCCACCAGTAGTCCTCGGACGCGACGAGATGCAGCGTGCCGCGGTTGAGCCACGTGACGACGAGTGAGCGCCGCCGGGTGAGCGCGTCGTCGACGTCGGCCGCGCGCAGACCCGTCGACCGGGCCCGGATCGCGAGGCGCGCGCCACGCGGGTCCTGGGCCTGGACCGCGAGGAGCCTCGTCACGACCTCCTCGGGCGTGCGCGCCGGCGGCCCGGTCAGGCGCTGGGAGCGGAGACGGGCGAGGCGCGGCGACGAGTGGTCCACGGCGGGGAGTCTGCGCGATCGGAGGCTGCGATGGGTTGACATGTGACCGATCGGTCACGTATTCTGCTCGCGTGACGGCCGACGACGACGACCGCGTGTTCAAGGCGCTCGCGGATCCGACCCGCCGGCTCCTCCTCGACCGGCTCTTCGAGCGCGACGGCCGCACGCTCACCGAGCTCGAGTCCGAGGTGGACATGACGCGCTTCGGCGTCGCCAAGCACCTGCGGGTACTCGAGGACGCGGGGCTCGTCGTCACGCGTCGGTCGGGGCGGGAGAAGTTGCACTTCTTGAACCCCGTCCCGATCCGGCTGATCCACGACCGGTGGATCGACAAGTACACGGAGCACCAGGTCTCCGCGCTCGCGGAGCTGAAGCAGCGATTGGAGCGGGAATGAGCATGACGACGTCGGTCGAGACCACGCAGGTCTACCGCGTGTTCATCAAGGCGAGCGCGCAGCAGATCTGGGACGCGATCACCAAGCCCGAGTTCACGACGCGCTACTTCCACGGCGCGCGCGTCGACACCACCGCGAAGGCGGGGTCGCCGCTGCGCTACTACGGCCCCGACGACTCGCTGTGGGGCGACGACGTCATCATCGAAGCCGACCCGCCGCGCAAGCTCGTCGCGACGTGGACCGCGCTGTGGGACCCCGACACCGCCACGGAGGAGCCGAGCCGGGTCACGTGGGAGATCGACGAGCGCGACGGCGGCATGTGCCTCCTCACGGTCGTGCACGACCGGCTCGAGGGCGCGCCCAACACGGCGGCCAAGGTGAGCGGCGAGGGCTGGATGATGGTCCTGTCCGGCCTGAAGACGCTGCTCGAGACGGGCGAGCCGCTCACTGGCTGACGTCGGCCAGAGCCATGCGCACGCGCGCACGCGGCCGGCCACGCGAGATGCGGCACTCACGTACGGGTTCCGTACGTGAGTGCCGCATGTTGGTAGCTGCTCCCTGTCATACCCGGTGCGACAATGTCGGCATGCCGTCTCCGGGACCGCGCGCGCTCGGCCGGGGCGTGGTCGTCGGGGTCGGCGACCCGCCGCCGCGGCCGTGGCAGGACGCGCCCGTCGTCACGATCGACGACGCGGTGCTCGACGCGCCGGGCGATGCCGTGCGCGCGCTGCACGACGCGTGGGCGGCGCGCCGGCCGGTCGTCGTCGCGCTCGCGGTCGATCCGGCCCGGTTCCGCGAGCCGCGCTCGTGGTCGATCGAGCCGTGGACGCTCCAGCCCGAGTTCGAACCGTGGCTCGACCGGCTCCACTTCCTCGTCTGGGCCAACAACTACGACGCTCGCGCCGGCGCGCCGATCTGGTGGTGGTCCCGGAAGGCGGCCCGTCTCGGGGCGACGGAGTCCGACGGCACGCAACCCGGCGACGTCCTGCTCCCGTCGGGCGAACCCGCGTGGATCGACGGCGGGCCGCGCGGCCCGCAGCCCGGGATCGCCGAAGCGGTCGTCCACCGCGAGACGGTCGAGCTCGGCCGGCTCACGCCCGTGCCCGCGCCGCGCGCGCCGAGCGCCGAGCTCGCACCCGACCAGCTCGCGGCAGTCGAGCACGGCGCGGGCCCGGCACGCGTCGTCGCGCCCGCGGGCTCGGGCAAGACGCGCGTGCTCACCGAACGGTTGCGCCATCTCGTCGTGGACCGCGGCGTCGAACGCGAGACGGTCCTCGCGGTCGCGTACAACAAGCAGGCCCAGCGGGAGCTCGAGTCGCGCACCAGCGACTTCTCGCCGCGCGCCCGCACGCTGAACTCGCTCGGCTACGAGATCGTCGCCCGCGCGCGTGGCGCGACGCCCCGTGTCCTCGACGAGCGCGAGGTCCGCACGATCGTCGACGGGCTCGCGCCGCCCGGTGTCCCGCGCCTCAACACCGATCGCATCGCGCCGTACCTGGAGGCCCTGTCCGAGGTCCGGCTCGCACTGCGCGATCCGGCACGTGTGGAGGCAGAGCGCGACGACGTCCCGGGCCTCGCCGGGATGTTCGACGGGTACCGCGCTGCCTTGCGCGCCCGCGACGCGGTCGACTTCGACGAGCAGGTGTACGGCGCGATCGAGGCCTTGCTCCACGACGGCCGGCTGCGCCGCGCGATGCAGGCCGCGTGCCGGCACCTGCTGGTGGACGAGTTCCAGGACCTGACGCCCGCGCACGTGCTGATGCTCCGGCTGCTCGCGGCGCCGGGGCTCGACGTCTTCGGCGTCGGCGACGACGACCAGGTGATCTACGGGCACGCGGGCGCCGACCCGCGGTTCCTCGTCAACTTCTCGGATCTGTTCCCCGGCGGCGGCGACCACCCGCTCGAGGTCAACTACCGCTGCCCCGTCGCCGTCGTCGACGCGGCCCGCCATCTCCTGTCGTACAACCGGCGTCGCGTGCCGAAGGTGTTGCGCCCCGGTCCCGGCGCGGTCGCACGCGACGACGCGCTCACGGTGCGCGTGCACGAGCACGACGCCGGCGCGTCGGCCGTCGTCGACGTCGTGCGCGGCTGGCTCGACGACGGGCGCGCCTCCCCGCGTGACGTCGCCGTCCTCGCGCGCGTGAACTCGCTCCTCCTCGCGCCGCACGTCGCGCTCATCGAAGCCGGCGTGCCCATCCGGTCGAACCTCGGTCCCGAGGTGCTCGAGCGCACCGGCGTGCGCGCCGCGCTCGCGTACCTCCGGATCGGCGCGCGTCCCGGCTCGTGCACGAAGGCAGACCTCGTCGAGGTGTACCGCCGCCCGTCGCGTGGGCTTCCCCGCTGGATCGAGAAGTGGTTCCGCAACGGCATGGGCGTCGACGGCGTGCGCGCGATCGCCTCGAGGATCGACGACACGAAGGTCGTGGGCAAGGTCGAGTCGCTCGCGGACGACCTTGCGCTCGTCGCCGACGCGGTCGGTGTCGCGTCGACGGCCGAGGCACTCTCGGTCGTGCGTGACACGATCGGCCTCGGCGACGCGATGAGTCTCCTCGACTCGAACGCGGCCGAGGGATCCAGCCACCTCGACGACCTCGAGGCGCTCGCGCAGGTGGCCGCGCTCCATCCCGACGCGGCGACGTTCGAGCCGTGGCTCCGGTCGGTGTTCCACCGCGAGACGTCGGAGGACGGCGTGACGCTGTCGAGCGTGCATCGCGTCAAGGGACGCGAGTGGGACCGCGTCGCGGTCTTCGGCGTGACCGCGGGGATCGTCCCCCACCGCCTCGCGGAGGACGTCGAGGAGGAGCGGCGCGTGCTCCACGTGGCGATCACGCGGGCGCGTGACGCCGCGGTGGTGCTCGCGGACGCGTCGCGCCCGTCGCGCTTCCTCGACGAGTTCACGGGCGCGGCGCCGCACGATGCGGACGAGCCCGCGCAGTCACGACGCCGCGACGGCACGAGCGTGACCGCCACGCCGGCAACGCCGCCACCCCCTCGTGACCACTCCCCCGAGGCCACCGCCGCGGAGGTCGCGCTGCGGCACTGGCGGACCCAGCGCGCGAAGCGCGACGGCGTGCCCGCGTTCGTCGTGTTCCACGACGCCACGCTCGTCGCGCTCGCGGCGAAGCGCCCGAAGACGCTGACGGCGCTGCGCACCGTGACCGGGATCGGGCCCACCAAGCTCGACCGCTACGGCGACGAGATCCTCGCCGTCCTCGACGAAGCAGCACCCAGCGCGGAGCTTTGAGCACGCGGTCAGTGGCGTCGCGACCTCGGCGTGTTGACCTTGTCGGCCGCGATGCGGAGGATGACCCGGCCGTGGGGACCGATCGGGTTCGCGTAGTCCTTCCCGAGATACTTGCGTGACAGCTCGTCGATGTGGGCACGCGCCTCGTCTCCGTCGACGGTGTCGACGACGTGACCGCGCACCTCGGCCCAGTCCCAGGGGTCGCTCTCGGAACGGATGAGCACGGTGACACGCGGGTCGCGCGCGACGTTGCGGGCGCGCTGGCGTTGGGGCTCGGTGTTCACGAGCAGGTGCTCGCCGTCGGTGTCGACCCAGGTCAGGAGCGCCTGGGGCTGACCGTTGGGCATGAGCGTGACGACGGTCGCGAAGTTCTTGCCCTTCGCGAGACGGACGGCGTCTTCGTCGAGCGGCACGGGGCCCTCCTCGTGGTCGTGCTGTGTGTCGCCGGTGCGCGTCGCGCATCAGCGCGCCGCGCGCTCGATCATGCCGCGAACGAACGCGGCCTGACCGGCGTGCTGGAGGTTGTCCGAGACGACGCTGACGAGCCGCACGCCGAGCGTGACCGGCGGGTCCCACGCGCGGTCGACGACGCGGTCGAGGTCGGCGTCGGTGATCCCTGCCACGAATCGCAGCGTGGCTGCGTGGACGTCGTCGTAGTAGCCGACGAGCATTTCCGCCGGAAGCCGGACGCGGCCGACCTCGTCGCGCGAGTGCCCGTAGCCGGTCGCGTGCGTGTCGAACGGGAGGCCGCAGCGCTGGGCCCACCCCCTCGCCGTCCACGCCTGCTCGTTGCCCGCCACGGTCGCGACGTGGTCGTCCTGGATCCGGGTGAGATGCCACACGAGCCACGCGATCGTGTTCGCGTCGCGGTCGACCCGGCGCGCGAGCTGGTCGTCCGTGAGGCCGTCGACGACGTGGTGGACGACCTCGCGCACGCGACCGAAGGCGTCCGCGAGGAGCTCCGCGCTGGTCACGGGCGCGGTTGTACCGCGTCGGCGGACCGGGTATGCAGCCGGCCGTGGAGGTCGCGCTGCTCGGGACGGGAACGATGGGGACGGGCATGGTGCACGCGCTGCTGCGCGCCGGTCACGACGTGACCGTGTGGAACCGGTCGCGCGAGCGGGCCGAGCCGCTGGCCGGGGAGGGTGCGCGCGTCGCGGCCTCGCCGGCCGAAGCCGTCGGGGCGGGCGACGTCGTCGTGACGATGCTGACGGACGGCGACGCGACGCGCGACGTGATGTGGGATGCGCTGGGCGACGTGCGCGCCGACGCGGTGTGGGCGCAGATGGGCACGGTGGGGATCGCGGCGACGGACGAGCTGGCCGGCCTCGCGCGCGACGCCGGCGTCGTGTTCGTCGACGCACCGGTCTCGGGGACCAAGGCACCGGCGGAGCGGGGCGAGCTGCTCGTGCTCGCCGCGGGCGCCGCCGACGCCCGCGCTCGCTGCGCGCCGGTGTTCGACGCGGTCGGGAAGTCGACGGTGTGGGTGAGCGAGCGTCCCGGCGACGCGACCCGACTGAAGCTCGTCGTCAACGACTGGCTGCTCGGGGTCCTCCTCGCGCTCGGTGAGGCACTCGCGTTCGCGGAGGCGCTCGGACTCGACGGCGCGCTCTTCCTCGACGCGATCCGCGGCGGACCGCTCGACACGCCGTACGCGCAGTTGAAGGGCACGGCGATGCTCGCGCACGAGTATCCGACGAGCTTCGCGGCACGGCACGCGCTGAAGGACGCCGGCCTGATGCACGACGCGGCCCGCGACCGCGGGCTCACGCTGCGGGCGACCGGGGCGGCCGCCGAGCTCCTGCGTGCCGCGGTCCACGACGGCCGCGGGGACGAGGACTTCGCGGTGCTGCACGAGGAGCAGCGGGCGCGATAGGCGCGGTCGACGCGGTCAGGCAGGTCCGAAGAGCTGGTCGCGCAGCGGGAACAGGTAGCGGTCGGTCACGAAGTTCAGGACGCGCCGCGCGGGCCGGAAGCGATCGGCGACGGACTGGATCACCTGCATCGTCGCGGTCAGCGGCGCACGCGCGGTCGTCGCGGCGAGGCGGTACCAGCGCGCGCCGAGCTCCTCGAGCAGCGCGACCGCGCCGAGGCTCTCGTCGTCGGGCACGACGTCCGACGCCTCGCGCGCACCCGTCACGCGCAGGAGACGCGTCCGCTGCACGGGCGCGAGGAAGCGCGTCGCGGTGTGATCCGGGAAGACGCCCGTCAGGAACAGCGCGAGGTCACCGAGGCGGCGGTACACGCCGGGTCGGTCGGCCTCGGGCACGACGTCGAGGAGCGTGGCCAGCTGCGCGGGGTCCAGCTCGCTGAACTTCCGTCGTCGCCATCCGCGCGCGGTGCGCTCCCACGTGGCACCGCTCGTGATGTGCGTGTACGACGCGAGGAGCTCGACCAGGAACAGCCGCCGCAGCGGGTCGTCGAGGAAGTCGCGCAGCACGCCGACGTCGAACACCGGGAGCCGTCGTCGCGGGCCGACCCACTCAGTCGTGAAGTTGAGCGATGCGAGCTCCTTCGCGGCGTGGTGCACCGCGACGGCGAACGCGAGGAACGGCGACACCGGCGACGCGCCGAACACGACGGGCGCGTCCGGCGTGCCGAAGACGGCGTCGTGTGTCAGCGGGTGCTCGAGCAGCGCGACCGCGCGATCGGGCTCGGCGACGATCCGTTCGACGGTCGTGTCGGTGGGGTCCGCGCCGACGCGTCGTGCCACGTCGGCGAGGAGGCGGAGGTCGTCCGGACCGAGCCGTTCGAGGTACAGGAAGCCCGCGGTGCCGGTCATCTCAGAACGACGCCACCGCGGGAATCACGTCGCGGCCGATGACGTCGAGCGGCTCGATCCGCGAGACGTTCCTCACCGAGCCGTGCGCGACCGTGAAGCCGAGCTCGGCGAGCCCGCGGAGGCGCTCGACGATCTCGCCGGCGTGCTCCCCGTGCTCGCCGACGTCGAAGTTGAACAACACCGTCTTCTCGATGTCGTCGTAGTCGCGGCCCTCGCGATCGCAGTGCGCGCGCAGCACGTCGAGCTTGCGCGCGAGGTCGGGCCCGGGGAACAGGTTGCAAGCCTGCGCATACTTCGCGACGAGGCGCAACGTCTTCCGCTCGCCCGACCCACCGATGAGGATCGGCGGATGGGGCCGTCGGAGCGCGGGCGGCGAGTTCAGCGTCCGCTTCAGGGTCGCGTGCCGGCCCTGGTACGGCGCGTCCTCGCCGCTCCACATCTGGAGACAGATCTGCAGCGCCTCCTCGAGACGCTCGAAGCGCTCCGCGGTGGGCGGGAAGGGAAGCCCGAGACCGAGCGCCTCCTCCTCGTTCCACGCGGCGCCGACGCCGAGCCACGCGCGGCCGCCCGAGAGCACGTCGAGCGTCGTGACGAGCTTGGCGAGCAAGCCGGGCGGCCGGTACACCACGCCGGTGACGAGCGTCATCAGGTCGATGCGGTCGGTGACGCCCGCGACGAACCCGAGCGTCGTGTACGCCTCGAGCATCTCGTGCTCGGGCGGCCCGATGACGCCGATCTGCCAGACGTGGTCCATCACGCTCAGCCGGTCGAAGCCGGCGTCCTCGGCGGCCCGCGCGATGCGCGTCAGATCGACGCGCATCTGCGGCGGTCCTCCGGGCCAGGTGAAGTCCGAGACGTGCACGCCGAGCTTCATGCGTCACCTCGCTGTCTCGCGATGCCGTCCGTCCCAGCATCGCGTGCCCCGGAGGTCAAGCGGGTCGGATCGTCACGGTGACGTCCGCGACCCCGGGCAGGCTGAGGACGCGTACGACGGGCGTGCCCGGTCGGGACACCACGAGCCCGCCGGTCACGGTGACGCGGTAGCCCGTCGGGTACGTCCGGGCGGGCGCGTCGAGGTCGGTGATGCCGGGGAGGCCGGGCGGTACGTCCACGCCGGGGACACGCGTGGTCGAGTACGTGAAGCGCATCGTCCGCGTCGTAGGGTCGTACGCGAGCGCTTCCGGGGTCCCCGCGACCGCGGTCGGGTGGGGACGGACCAGTGCGTCGACGACGTTCGTCACCAGGTTCGCCTCGGTCGGCGGCTTCGAGAGATCGCGCACGATCTCCTCGTTGTACGCCCACCAGATCCAGGGCACGAGCGCGCCGTCGAGCTCCGCGACCTGACGGTCGATCGCGGCAGTGTCGGTCGTCGCGCCGAACTCGGTGTTCAGGACGGCACCGCCGGTGCGCGCCGACCACTGCAGCGCGAACGACTGGACCGCGGGCTCGTTCGCGACGTTTGTCGCGTAGAGGTGGTAGCTGAGGCCGCTCGCGGGGCTGCCACCCGGCCGCGCGATGTTCGTGCCCGCGTCGCCGAAGTTGAACAGCACGTACGGCTCGCCGAACACGAGGTGCGACGCGTCGACGGCACGGATCGCGCCCGTCACGCGCGCGTAGTACCCGTCGAGCTTCGCGTCCTGGGCGGGGCAACCGGACGGCGGTGCGATGCACGGTTGCCACACGGTGCCCGGCCACGGCTCGTTCAGCAGGTCGTAGCCGAGCACCATCGGACGCGTCCGGACGCGGGCGGCCAGCGCACGGAAGATCGCCGCGACACGGTCCTGCAACCCCACGCCGCCGGGACCGGCCGCGTTCGCCCACAGGCTGTCGAACGCAGCCTGGATCGCGGGATTGGTGACGTAGTACAGGGGGAACGGCGTGCCCGTGTTCGGCGCGCCGCTCGTGATCGTCATCCAGCCGGGGAACCCGTCGCTGCCCAGCGTCGGACCCCAGCCGTCCTGGTGCAGGTCGACGAGCACGTAGACACCCTGCGCGGTCAGCTCGTCGACGGTCCGGAAGAACGAGTCGAGGTACGCCTCGTCGATCACGCCCGGGCTCGGCATGACGGACGCTGCCGTGAGGCCGAGGCGGACGACGTCGAACCCGTTCTGCGCGAGCCAGGCGGCGTCGTCGGAGCCGAAGCCCATCGCCGCGGGCGTGACGCCGTCGGTCTTCGCGACGAGGTTCACGCCGTGCAGCATCAGGACGCGACCGCGCGCGTCCGTGAGCCAGCGGCCGGCGTGCCCGACGCGCGCACGAGCCGGCGGCGGTCCTCCACTGAGCCGGATGGGCACGCACGCGGCGCCGACGACGGCGGCGAGGAGGACGACCACGACGGCGACGAGCCGTCGACCCGGGAAGGGATGACGCGGTGGGTGCACGCACGGGAGCGTACGGGGGTCGCTCCCGTGCGTGCATCCACGGTTACGTCACGGGTGCATCCGCGGATTGCCGCGACATCAGCCGAGCGCGCTCAGCCTCCGCGTGACCTGCGCGTACGCGTCCGGCGTGAGGACGGACTGCGCCAGGCCGAGCACGCCGGTGAAGACCTCTGCCGGCGCGCCCGCGCGGACACCGGCGAGCACCTCGACGCGCTCGTCCACGTTGATCGCGGGCAGCATCATCGACAGCGACATCGCCATCTCGTCCGGTGGGATGCTCGCGAGGATCGCTTCGTGCACCGAGCGCAGCTCGTCGGCGGTGACCCGCGCGGCGAGCGCGGGCATCACGACGAGCTCCTCGAACTCCTCGTGCTGCAGGTACGTCGCGGTGAACGACGCGAGCGCCAGGTGCAGGCGATGGACGGGAAGCCGGCGCGCCTCGCGCCGCTCGCCGAGCGCGTCGTCGGCGAGCGCGCCCACCTCGGCCATGATCGCGTCGATCGACGCGTGCGCCGCGGTCACCGCGGTGACGAGATCGCGGTCGACGTGCTCGAGCACCGGTCCGACAAACGTGTCCTCGTGGGCCGCGTGCGACACCAGTAGGCCGGCGAGCGTGGTCCAGCGCCCGACCACGGCCTCGAGGGCGGCGTCGTGGGACGGGTCGACGTTGCCCGCCGCGTACGTGACGGCGAACAGCTCGCCCCGGATCGCCTTGTGGATGTTGCCGTAGAGGTCGACCTCGACGGTCTCGAGCGGCGCGGTCGTGGCGGCGAGCTGCGGGACGTCGGTGACGGTGGCGGTCATGAGGGCTCCTCCCCTGCCGGGTACCGTCCGGGTGGACGGCGGGTCGAATCGGTCGAGGACGATCGTGAACGAACGCCGCCGCGCCCGCTCCTGAAAGCCGCGTGAGCGGGTGCTACCGATCGCTAAGAATTCGCTACTCCGCCGGCCGGACCACGTTGGGGGCACGTTCGTGATCGACGACGACAGGCGCGCGCTGCTCGAGTCACCGTGCTCGCTCGTCGTCGGCACGGTCGCGCCCGACCTGCTCCCCGACGCCACCCGGGGCTGGGCCGTGGTCGTCGACGCGCGCGAGGGCACGCTCCGCCTCCTGCTGTCCGCGAGCGCGGCGACGAGCATCGAGAACCTGCGCGCGACCGGGGTCGTCGCGGTGACGGCGACCGAGTTCCAGACGCTCGAGTCGGTCCAGGTCAAGGGGCGTGTCGACGGGATCGAGGACCCGTCCCGCGACGACCGCGCACGCTTCGACGCGTTCTGCGACGGGATGGTCGCCGCGGTGAGCGCGATCGACGGCGTGCCGCCCGAGATCGTGCGGCGCGCGCTCCCCGACGACGTCGTCGCGTGCGTCGTCAGGATCGAGGAGCTGTTCGACCAGACGCCGGGGCCGTCCGCGGGCGCGCGACTCGCTCGCGTGGAGGCGTGACCGTGGAGGACGCGTCCACCGTCACGCTGTCGGAGATCACCGCGTGCTTCGAGGGCATCGTCCCGGCGGTGATCGCGACGGCGTCGGCCGACGGCGTGCCGAACGTCACCCATCTCTCGCGCGTCCACTTCGTGGACGACGAGCACGTGGCGCTGTCGAACCAGTTCTTCTCGAAGACCGTACGCAACCTCAGCGAGAACCCGCAGGCATGCGTCACCGTGTTCGACCCGCGGACGTACGACAGCTACAAGCTCGTCCTGCGGTACGAACGCACGGAGCGTCGGGGCCCGATCTTCGATCGTCTCCGCCGTGACGTCGACGCCATCGCCGCGCTCACCGGGATGCACGACGTGTTCAAGCTGCGCAGCGCGGACGTCTACCGCGTGGTCGAGCTCGAGCGGATCACGCCGTGACGCGCTGCGGGCCGGCCGACGGGGACGTCCACCACCTCGCCGAGCTCGGGCGCCGCCTCACGCGATGCCCCGACCTCGACACGCTCGTCGGGGCCGCGCTCAGCGGCCTCGCCGACCTCTTCGGGTACGAGCACTCGTTGCTGCTGCTGCTCGACGAGACGGGCACTCGGCTCTACACGATCGCGAGTCACGGGTACCGGACCCAGGGCATCGGCTCCGAGGTCCGGCTCGGCGAAGGGATCATCGGGATGGCCGGCGCGCGCGTCGAGGCGATGCGCGTCGGCAACCTGGGCCGGATGCTGGCGTACGCGCGGACGGTGCGCCGCGCGTACGAGGCCGAGGGCGGCGAGGCACCCGGCACCGAGATCGCGCTCCCTGGCCTCCCCGACGCCGAGAGTCAGCTCGCCGTGCCCGCGGTCGTGCTCGGTCAGCTCGTCGGCGTGCTGGCCGTCGAGAGCCGCGACCGGATCGCGTTCGACGCGCGTGACGAGGACGTCCTCGCCGTCGTCGCCGCGCTCGTGGCGAGCGCGATCGAGATCGATCTCGCGGGCGAGCGGGAGAGCGACGGAGGCGTCGTCGACGCGCGGATCGCGCGCGACGACGTGTCGCCCGCCTCCGCGCCGTCGGCGCCGGCGACGCGTGTCCGGTTCTTCGCGGTCGACGGCAGCACGTTCCTCGACGACGAGTACCTCATCAAGGGGGTGGCCGGGCGGATCCTGTTCGCGCTGCTCTCGCACCACGAGCGCGACGGCCGGCTCGAGTTCACGAACAAGGAGCTGCGCCTCGACCCGTCGCTGGAGCTCCCCGAGCTCCGGGACAACCTCGAGAGCCGCCTGATCCTGCTCAAGCGGCGACTCGACGAGCGCGCCGCGCCGGTACGGATCGAGAAGGCGGGGCGGGGTCGTGTGCGGCTCCTCGTCGGCGCGCCCGTCCGCCTGGAGTGCATCGGCGCCGCGGCCGACGAAGACCGCTGACGCGGGCGACCGGTCAGGCGACGTCGCGCCAGCGACGCGGGCCGTCGCCGCCCCAGCGGGGGAACCGGCGGCGGAGTGCCGCCCGGCGCCGCTGCACGGTGACGAGCAGCGCGACGTTGGCGATCGCGAGCGCTGCGAACAACACGCCACCGACGGTCCGCCCGGCGGCGAAGCTCGTGACCGCCAGCGCGGCGAAGAGCGCCGCGATCAGGCACCGGATGACGATCACACCGTCGATCTTCTTCATCTTGTCTCCCTCTCTCCGCGATCGATGCTGCGCCGCACGGGCCAACGGCACGCGAGCGGATCGTGAAGATCGTGTGAGAGCGGTCGCCGCGGCGGGCCTACGGCGCGACGCGGTCGCTCGCGTCGTCCGGCGGCACCCAGCTCGGCAGACGCTTCTCGACGAACGCGCGGAACCCTTCGATCACCTCGTCGCTCACGATCGAGTCGTCGAAGGTGAGACGGTCGACGACGCCGTAGCGCGCGTTGATGATCCGCTTCAGCGCGAGACGAGCGCGTGGTGCGGCTTGCAGGACGTCGTGGACGACGCTCGCGGTCGCGCCCTCGAGCTCGTCGTGGGGAACGACCCGTGCGACCAGCCCGTGCCGCTCCGCCTCCCACGCGTCCAGCCGCCGCCCGCTGAACAACATGTCACGCGCGATCGCGACGCCGACCTGCTCCGGGAGGATCGCGGCGTGATAGGTGTCGGCGACGCCGCGCAGCAGCTCCGGCGCGCCGAACGTCGCGCGCTCGCTCGCGATCGTGATATCCGACAGCATCGCGATGAGCAGCCCGCCGCCCATGCACAGGCCGTTGACCGCGGCGACGACGGGCTTGCGCGACTCACGGATCGCGTCGAACGGCAGCACGCCCGTGCCCAGCAGCGCGCCGTAGTTCGTACCGCCGTCGTCGAACTGACCGCCCATCTCGCCACCGGGCGCGAAGACGTCACCGGTGCCGGTGATGACGAGCGCGTGCAGCGACGGATCCCCGTTGACCCGCTCCACCGCGCGGCGGATGCCGAAGTACATGTTGGGCGTGAGCGCGTTGCGACGCTCCGGACGGTCGATCGTGACGCGTGCGACAGGCCCGCGGCGCTCCCAGTGCAGGAACCGCGTGCCGAGGTCGGAGTCGTCAGGCATCTGCATACAGTATGCAGACGGGCCTCAGCGGCGCCGAGGGGCGCGGCGCGGCGACGGTCTACGGTCGCGGCATGGGCATCGTCGACGAGCTGCTCGCGCACGCCGGGACCTACGTCGGCGTCGACACGAGTCCCGGCGTGGACGATCGCGGAGCAGCCCGCATGGTCGTGTCGCCGCTCCCGGGCGGGTCCGGCGTCACGCTCGACTACGAGGTGCTGAACCCGGCGTCGCTCGACCGCGTGCGCGTGCACATCGAGCACACGATCCTCGCCCGCACCCACGACGGCGGCTCGATCATGGTGATCGGACACGACCACGCCGACTCCGTGGCGGTGCTGCGGGAGACCGATCCCGGGACGTTCGAGCTCGGCTCCGAGCCGGCACCGTTCCCGATGAAGGTCGTGGTGTCGATCCCCGAGCCGGGCCGGCTGCGTCATGTCTGGTGGTACGGGAGACCCGGCGGCGACGCCGAGGAACGCGACGTCGCGGAGCTGCGACGGATCGACGGATGACCGGATCGCACGAGGACACGGTTCGCTCGTCGTTCCGCCGGCAGGTCGGCCTGTTCAGCGGCGACGAGTCGTTGTTCGCGTCGCGTGGCAACCCGAACCTCGCGTGGCTCGAGCCGTTGCACGAGGACTCGCTCGCGCTCGAGATCGCGTGCGGCGCGGCACACGTCGCCGAGGAGGTCGCCCCGCACGTGCGTGCCGTTGTCGGCGTCGACCTGACGCGTGAGCTGCTCGCGCTCGGCGGCAGCCGATTGCAACAGGCCGGCGTCACGAACGTCGTCCTGCAGGAGGCGAACGCCGAGGCGCTCCCGTTCCTCGACGACTCGTTCGACCTCGTCTACTGCCGCGCGTCGCTGCACCACTTCGCCGATCCCCGCCGCGCCGTCGACGAGATGGCCCGCGTCTGCCGGCCGGGTGGCCGCCTCGCGGTGTCCGACCTCGTCGCGCCCGTCCCCGACGTCCGCGAGACGTTCGACGCGGTGCACCGCCTGCTCGATCCGTCGCACGTGCGCGCGTTCGTCGCCGACGAGCTGCCCACGCTGTTCCCGACCGGCTTCGCGGTCTCACCGGGCGTGCCGGCGACGATCCGCCTGCCCCTCGACGTCGTGCTCACCGAGCAGTCGGATCGCGACCGCGCCTGCACCATGCTGCGCGCCGAGACCGAGGGCGGCGCCGCGACCGGGCTCGCGCCGGCATGGCAGGACGGCGCGCTCACGGTCGAGTTCGCCGCGGTGTCGTTGCAGGCGGTCAAGCCTGCGTGACGCGCGTCCTCAGCCCTCCGCGACGCGCTTGAGGTTGGCGAGGGTGTCGCGGATCCCGTCGCGAGCCATCTGCGCCATCCCGTCGATGCGCGCCGCGACGTCCGCGTCCGGGTTCCCGCTCGTCACGAAGTCGGGATACGCGGGCAGCACCTGCCACGACTCCGTCACGCGGGTGCCGCCGCTCACCGGTTCGAACGTGTAACCCCAACGGACGAGCTCGACCTCACCGTCGGGGCCGTGGTTCACGAACGTGAACTCGCGGCCGGGCTCCGCGACGACGACCCGGCAGTGCGTGTCCCACGTGTACTCGCCGATCGCGTTGTGACCCGTGAACCACGCGCCCTGCTTCCCGGCCTGCGCGGGATCGTTCCACGTCCCGCTCGTGCAGACGGGGCTCAGCTCACCCATGCGGGTGACGTCACTGACGATCGCGTACACCTCCTCGGGCGCGCGGTCGATCGTGATCGAGTCGGAGTGGCGGTACCGAGAGACATCCATGGGCGGAGGCTATGTCGCGCGGAACACACGCTGCCCCGCCACCCAGGTCTCCGACACGCGCGGCGGGTGCTCCGCGTCGAGGGGGCCGTCCAGGACGACGAGATCCGCGCGGAGCCCGGGCGCGAGCCGTCCGCGCTCGTGCTCCTGGCCGCCGGCGTACGCCGCGCCCGCGGTGTACGCGCGGAGCCAGTCCTCGTAGGGGACCGACTGGTCGGGACGGAGCACGGTGTCGCGCGACGTGCGACGCGTGACGCCACGGGCCGAGGTCAGGAGCGGCTGCGCGAACGCGCACGGACTGTCGGACGAGCCGGCCAGCGGCACACCCGCGCGCGCCAGGTCGCCGAACGGCATCCACGTGGTGTCGTCGAGCTCGAAGCCGTCGACCGCACCGCCCATGTGGTGCACGAACCCGGGTTGCACGACGGCGACCGCCCCGAGCGCGGCCATGCGGCGGACCTGTGCCCGGGTCGCAAGCGTCGCGTGCTCGACGCGGAAGCGGTGGTCGCCACCCGGTGCGGCTCTCGCGGCGTCCTCGAACGCGTCGAGCGTGGTGTCGAGCCCACCGTTGCCGATCGCGTGCACCGCGACGCGGAAGCCACGCTCGACGACGCGCCGAGCCTGGGCCGCGAGCCCGTCGAACACGATCCCCATCGAGAGCGGGTGCCCACCGAACGTCCCCCGGATCGCGGGGAGCACGCCGCCGTCGGCGAAGAGCTTGACCGCGCCCACGCGCAGCCACTCGTCACCCTCACCCGTCGGGGGACCGTCGAGTCGCGCGTCGTCGAGCGGGCTGAGCAACGCCTCGTCGTGCGGCATCGTGACCACGCTGACGGGTAGCCGGCGCTCGCGGGCGAGCCGCGCGTACTCGCGCTCCGCGGAAGGTGGGCACGCGGCATCGTGGACGCACGTGATGCCGTCGGCGAGGAGCGCACGTGCGGCGTCCGCGATGTGATCGGCCCAGCGGTCGGGGTCGCGGTAGGGCTCCATCGACCGCGCGTGCGCGACCGAGAAGGCCCGTTCGACGAGCAGCCCCGTCGGCTCACCGTCCGGTGCGCGCTCGACGACACCGCCGTCGGGGTCCGGCGTGCCGCGCCCGATCCCGAGCGCGTCGAGTCCCGCCGACGAGACGACGCACTGGTGGTAGCTGTAGTGCACGACCACCACGGGACGGTCGAGCCCGAGCGCGTCGAGATCCGCGCGTGTGGGCGCGAACCCGTTCTCGAGATCCGACCAGCCGACGGCGCGCACCCACTCGGCGTGCGGCTCCGCAGCCGCGTGCGCGAGCAGTCGCTCGCGCAGCGCGTCACCGTCCGTCACACCGGTCAGATCGGCCCACCGCGGGTGGAGCGCCGCGATGCACAGATGCGTGTGCGCGTCGATGAAGCCGGGCAGCAGGGAGCGGCCGTGGAGGTCGACGTACGTCGCGTCCGGGTGTCGGGCGGCGAGCGCGGCGTCGCCGACCTCGGTGATCCGGTCGCCTTCGACGACGAGCACGTCGGCACGCGTACGAGCCGCGTCCATGGTGAGGATCGGCCCGCCGGTGAACACCGTCGTCGTCTTCTTCGTCGTCATCGGATCTCCGCCCGACTCGCACGTGTCGGGTCGAGACGGTCGGCGTGCCTAGTGTGTCCGGGATCCGCCACCCCGCGACACCCGAGGAGAGGGACGGCTTGAGCGACTACGAGATCCCGGAGCCGGAACCGAAGGAAGAGGACGAGAAGCTCGCGATCCAGTTGCGCCATCTCGCCGACAACGCGGTGCTGAAGGCCCGGCCGCAGGGCGACGAGCAGTGCGACAACTGCCGCTACTACCTCGAGCCGTCGCGCGAGATCTCGTACTGCTGGCACCCGAAGGTGCGCATCCTGGTCGGCGACCAGTGGTGGTGCCAGTGGTGGGAGGCGAACCCGGAGTAGCGCGACCGCTGCGTCAGCGGATGACGTAGTCGTCGAGCGCGAGGGTGCGCGTCATCTCCCAGTAGTGGTCGATCGACCACGGCGACAGCGTGTACACCCTGCCGGCCGGGTTCTTGTAGTGGCTGTGCGCGATCGACGGGTGCGCCCACACGAGCTGGCTGATCTCGCGTTGGTGCCACTCGGCGTACGCGTCGTGGACGTCCGGCCGGACCTCGATCGTGCGCGCGCCGCTGCGCAGCACGGCGCGGATCGCCTGGAGCGCGTAGCTCGTCTGGTACTCCGAGTGGAAGAACAGGCTCGCGCTGTGCGCGAGGTTGGTCCCCGGGCCGTACACGCAGAACAGGTTGGGGAAGTTCGGGATCGTGATGCCGAGATGGGCGGTCGGCTCGTCGCCCCACTGGTCGCGCAGCGAGACGCCATCGCGGCCGGTGACGTCCATCGACGCGAGGAAGTCGTTGTGGCGGAACCCCGTCGCGTAGCAGATGACGTCGGCACGCCGGAGCGTCCCGTCGACCGTGACGACGCCGTCCGGCACGATGCGCTCGATCGCGGTGCGCACCAGCTCGACGTTCGGCTTGCACAGGGTGTCGAGCCAGAACCCGTCGTCCTGCAGGATCCGCTTCCCCGACGCCGGGTAGTCGGGGATCGACTTCTCGATCAGGTCGGCGCGGTCGCCGAGGCGTGACCTGATCCAGCCTTCGAGCTGCTCGCGGCGCAGCGCGTTGCCCTCGTTGATCGCGAGCCCGTCGCCGTCGGGGTAGTCGGGATCGATGCGGTAGGGCCCGACGCCGGTCGCGATGCCCGCGTAGCCCATGAGGAACCGGAGCCACCGCGCGTAGAACGGGAGGTGGCGCAGCGCCCATCGCTCCCCCGCCGGGACGGCTGTCCGGTAGACGGGATTCGGGAACATCCACTGCGCGGTCCGCTGGTAGATCGTGAGCTGCGCGACGTCGTCCGCGATGGACGGCGCGATCTGGAACCCGCTCGCGCCGGCGCCGACGAGCGCGAACCGCGACCCGCTGATGCCGAGGTCCTGCGGCCAGCGCGCGGAGTGGAACGCCGGGCCGGTGAACGTCTCCATCCCGGGGATGTCGGGCAGCTTCGGGATGTTCAGCGACCCGACCGCGCTGATGACGAACCGCGCGTGCAGCACGTCGCGCGCGCCGTCCGCGCCCTCGATGTCGACGCGCCACTCGTCGTTCGCGTCGTCCCATGTGAGCGCGGTGACCGTGGTCCCGAACCGGCACCGCGGCGCGAGCTCGTACTTGTCGACGACGCGCGCGAAGTAGTCGCGCAGCTCGGGTTGGCGGCAGTAGTACTCGCTCCAGTGGTCGCCGGGCTCGAAGGCGTAGCAGTACTGGTGACTGCCGACGTCGACGCGGGCACCCGGGTAACGGTTCTCCCACCACGTCCCGCCCGGACCCTCGTTCTTGTCGACGATCGTGAACGGCAGTCCGGCCTGCGCGAGGCGGATTCCCGCGAGGATGCCGGACTCACCGCATCCGACGACGACGACCGGCGAGCCCGCCTTGACGTCGTCCGGGATCTCGTCACCCCACGTGATCGCGCGGCGGTCGACGCCGTCGAACTGCATGTCCTCGAAGAGCATGTCGACCAGGCGCCCGTCGAGCGGCCGGCACGCGAGGAACGACATCATCTCGAGCAGGAGCTCCTGCGAGAGCGGGTGGGCGACGCAGCCGTGATCGCGGTACGCCGCGATCGCGGGCACGGCGCGGCGGCGCACGTCGTCGCGATCGTCCGGAGACAGTCCGCACTGGAAGTTGGCGGACGAGCCGAGCGCGGGCAGGGGGCGCCCGCGGATCCACGACGGGTCGCCGGTCATGTGGACGAGGGAGCAGAGGAGCACGGGGATGCTCACGTCCTCGAGCGCGCGGGCGATGTGCGCGTCGTCGTCGGTGAACGGCTCGCCGGCGTGCCGGTTCGTGACTGGTTCGGTGCGCGTCATCTGCGGCGGTTCCTAGCTCGCGAGGTCGGTGACGAGGGCGCGGCCGAGGTAGCGGCTCGCCTCGAGGTCGTCGAAGATCGCCGGGAGGTCCGACAGGCGGCCGCGACGGGACACGTGGCTCCTCACCTTGCCGGCGGCGGCGAGCGCGACGAGCTCGCGCATGTCCTGGACCGTGCCGACCGCCGAGTACACGAGGGTGATGTCCTTGAAGAAGAACTCGAAGGGGTTGATCGAGATGTTGCCCTCGCTCGTCGGCGGCAGCCCGACCCCGACGAACAGGCCAGTCTTGCGCAGCAGTTGGAGGCCGAGCTCGAACCCCGCCATGCGTGCCGAGAACACGAGCGACGCGTCGACGCCGCCCGTCTCGCGTCGCACGGCGTCGAGCGCGTCGGCCGCGTCGACCGCGATGCTCGCCCCGAGCGAGCGCACGAACGCGAGACGCTCCTCGCCGACGTCGACGCCGATCACGTCGTAGCCGAACTCGCGCGCGAGTTGGACGGCGTAGTGGCCGAGCCCGCCGGCCGCGCCGACGATCGCGACGGGCCGGCCGGGCAGCACGCCGTGCTGCTGCAGCTTCTTGACCGCGCCGTACGCCGTCAGGCCGCCGCACGCGAGCGGTGCCTCGTCGTCACCGACGCTGTCGGGCAGCGTGACGAGTGACGGCGCCCAGACCGTGAACTGCTCCGCGAACGTGCCGAGGATCCCCTTGCTCTGCGCGCAGTGGCGCGGGCGGCCGCTCAGGCAGAACTCGCACGCCCCGCACCAGTAGCCGCCGCCGGTGCCGCCGAGCCCGAGGATCACGCGGTCACCGGTGTTCACGAACCGCTCGGCACCCGGGCCGAGCGCCTCCACGATCCCGATCGCCTCGTGCCCGACCACGCCCGACCGCGGGATGCCGGCCCAGTCGCCGCGCACGAGGTGCAGGTCGGAGTGACAGACACCGGCCGTCGTGATCCGCACCCGCGCCTCGTCGTGGCGCGGCTCGGGTGTCGGGAGGTCGCGGAGGTGCAGCTCACCGTCCTCCAGGCGCATGGCCTTCATCGGTTCCCCTCCCACCGGCGTCGCGGACCGCCACATGTTGGCGCGAACCGGCGGGACCGCGGGCGGGAGTACCGCGGACGTCCGGCGTGTTGACCCCCGCATGACCGAGTTGACCGCGGCACAGATCGAGTACCTCGACAGCCAGCGACTGGGACGGATCGCGACGGCCGGCGCCGACGGCCGGCCGCACGTGGTCCCCACGTCGTTCCGCTACAACCGGGAGCTCGGGACGATCGACATGGGTGGGCTCCACGTCGCGACGACGAAGAAGTACCGCGACGTCCGGGCCAACGGCTGGGCCGCGATCGTCGTCGACGATCTCGTGTCCACAGACCCGTGGACGCCGCGGATGCTGGAGATCCGTGGCCGCGCGGAAGCCGTGCCCACGGGCGGCGCCGGCTTCGGACCCGGGTTCGGCGACGCGTTCATCCGCCTGTACCCCGAGAGGGTCAACAGCTTCGGAATCGACTGACGACGTGCTGCGCCGGGGAGGCTACGAGCCGGGCGCGTGACCTCGCGACACGGGAAGGAGCAGCCATGGACGTCCAGCCGAGCAGACCGACCGCCAAGGGTCCCGACGAGTGGTTCACCGGCGCGGTGTGGATCGACGCCATCGCGACCGGCCGCGCCGACACAGCCCTGAGCGTCGCCTTCGTGCGCTTCACGCCGGGCGCGCGCACGGCATGGCACTCCCACGCGATCGGTCAGACGCTCTCCGTCACGGAAGGCGAGGGACGCGTGCAGTCGCGCGGCGAACCCGTCGTCACGATCCGTCCCGGGGACGTCGTGTTCACGCCGGGTCACGAGTGGCACTGGCACGGCGCCGCTCCCGACCACTTCATGACGCACCTCGCGGTCTCGGAGGGCGACGCGGAATGGGGCGAGCACGTCACGGACGCGGAGTACGGCGCGCCGAGCGACTGAGCAGCGCGTCGCGCGGTCAGGCCGCCGTTGTTCGCGGAGCCGTCTCGCGGCGCATCAGGATCACGCTGCTCGCGAGCACGAAGACCAGGAACAGCGCGAAGCCGATGAGGTCGAGCACCAGACCGAACGTCGCGATCAGGCCGCCGAGGCCGAAGGCCTGGAGGAAGAGCGTCACCGCGGCGACGATCGCCACCCACGCGATCCACCGTGGCAGCAGCGCGCCGCGGAGTGTCAACAGACCTGCCGCGGCGAGGAAGATGCTGCCGAAGACGTCGCCCACGCTGTCGATCGCGAACGTCAGGAGGTAGAGCGTGTAGGAGATGCCGTGATCGTGGTGCGCGCTGTATGACGCGAGCTTCCCTCCGAGGAGGCCGGTGATCCCCAGGTCACTCACCGCGTGGAGCGCGATCATCAGCACACCGCCGACGAGCACCAGCACGGCGACACGCCTGGTCCGTTCGCTTCCTGAGAGGAAGTCGTAGAGCTTCCAGACGTAGATCGAGAACGCGACGGAGTAGACGGCTGACAGCCCGGCGATCACGAGCAGCTGCGTGCGGTGCGCATCGAGCGCGGTCGCGATCTTCGCCGCCGAATCGTTGTGGTTGATCGGAATGCTGCCGCCGATCACGGACTCGGCGACGAGCGCGACGACGAAGACGATGCCCGCCGCCCAGGCGTACCGGTCCCACGTCCCCGCGTTGTGCGTCGTGCTCACCACGCGACCACCCCCGCCGCCTCGGGCGCGACGCACGGACCTCGTCGCCGCGCGCCACGCGCGGACTCTAGGTGCTGCCGGACGACCGCACGCTGCGCCGAGCGGCCGCGCGAGGAACCACGGCAACCTCCTCGACGAGCTCCCCGATCGAACGGCGCAGCTCGGTGAGCGCTCGCCGACCCGCGCGTGTCGCGCGGTAGCACCGGAGCACGCGACCGTTCACGACCTCTTCGTGGTCGGTCAGGAGCCCCGCGTCGACCATCCGGTGCAGCAGCGGGTACAGCGTGCCGGGTGAGATGCGATGGCCGTGTCGCGCGAGCTCCTCGCTGAGCCACGCTCCGTGCACGTAGTCCTCTGCCGCATGGTGGAGCACGTGCACCGCGACCGCACCCCTGCGGAAGTCGCGCACGAGATCCATTCGCGCGCTCAGCCGGCCGGCTGGAACAGCTCGACGAGGTTCCCGGAGGGATCGGGGAACAGGATCTGTGAACCACCGGGGCCGGTGACGACAGGGTTGCGCGGCTGGAGCCCGGCTCGCGTGAGCCGGTCGATCTCGGCGTCGAGGTCCTCGACGACGAAGTGGATCCGGTTCCACCCGCCCGGCGCCGGACGTGTGCCGTCGGCCATCGCCCTTCCCGCCGAGCTGTTCGGCCCGCTCAGCAGCAGTCGCAGGTCACCGCGAGCGACATCCGCGAACGCGGGGCCCGCCTGCGACAGCACCTCGAAGCCGAAGTGCTCGGTGTAGAACGCGACGGCGACGTCGACGTCGTCGACGATGTAGCGGACGTTGACGACCATGACCCCTCACAACCTGATATCGGAGCACGATAACGTATCGCGATATCGTACGCCGAGTCGATGGCACGGACGTCGACGGCACGGACGTCACGATGCGCTACCGGGTCTTGACGAGCACGAGCGCCACCGCCAACGCGACGACGCTCCACGACAAGGTCCCGAGCGCGCGTTCGAGCGGGCGGAGCAGGGTTCGCGCGTCGAGCGCACGGACGGTGCCGTCGTCGGCCCGCACCTCACCGGAGACGCGCTCGACGTGACGGCGCAGGAAGCGTGCCGGTGTGCTGAGGCTCCGCTGCGCGAGCGACAGCCCGAACGCGGCGCCGGCCGCGACGACGGCGACCGCGTCGACTCGCGCGCTCTGCACGAAGTAGCTCGTGAGCACCGGGAACGCGCCCCACGCGGCCGCGAAGCCGACATCGTTGTGCAGGCGTCCGCCGAAGAGCTCGAGGTTGTACCCGAAGAGCAGCACGGTGCCGACCGCGATGAACGCGCCGAGTGCCGGGCCGACCCGGCCGAGCCCCGCGATGCCGAGCGCGACCGCGGCGGCGGTCCCGACGCCGGCCGCGAACCAGAGCGTGTGGTCCGAGAGCCGCGTGTGCAACGGATGGCCGTGCACCTCGTCGAGCGCGTGCGCGGCGACGCCGACCGCGCAGAAGAACGCGAACAGCGTCGCGATCAGCCGGACGCCGTCGAGATGCGGGGCGAGGGTCGCACCGATGACGACGTACGACAGGTGCCACGCGGTGTAGGGCGGATGCAGGATCGTCCACCAGTCGCGCCAACCGCCCACGCGTGCTGCGTAGAACGCGGGGCGAGGTCGGTCGGTGTCAGTCACGCCTGGTTCCCCACATGACGACGCCGCCGCCCAGGCTCATCAACCGCGCGTCGACGCCCTCCATGCCGGCGTCGCGCCAGGCGGCGAGCGTCGCCGCGACCGGATGGGCGCGGTAGTGCGCAGAGATGTTCGGGCCCAGGAACCGTCCGACGTCGAACCACGCGCGTCCGGCGAGGGCACCCGCGGCGGGCAGCACGCCGCGCGTGTACACCCACCACCAGAACCGCCAGAACGGGTTCGGCGGGACGTGGAACTCCAGGCTCGCCATCGGCGCACCGGGCTTCAGCACGCGTGCGAGCTCGCGGAGCGTGTCCCGCGGATCCGAGACGTAACGCAGCAGGTAGGTGAACGTCAGGGCGTCGAACGTCGCGTCCGGGAACGGCAGCCGCTCCGCGGTGCCGAGCACGAGCTGGACGCGATCGGGCGCGTCCGCCCGTGCGACGTTCACCTGACCGCGGCGCAGCATCGCGTCGGTCACGTCCACACCGACGACGCGTCCGGCGGTCTGCGCGACGAGCTCGAGCGCGACGCCGGCCGTGCCGGTCGCGACGTCGAGGATCTGCGCGGGATCGGCGGGGACGACGTGGTCGAGCATCTCGCGCCGCCAGCGGCGGTTCTGACCGAGCGAGAGGACGTCCTCGAGCACGTCGTAGCGCCGCGGCAGGCCGGTGAAGAGGCGCTGCGCGAAGTCGTGCGGTTCGCGGCCGCGCTCCCGTTCTCGCCGGGCATCCCGGACCGACGGCACGCCCGTAGAGTAGGGCGCTTCCCGAGAGGAGGACCGGGTGGCCGAGCACCGGTTCGACGCCCTCGTCGTCGGTTCGGGTCCCGCGGGAAGCGTCGCCGCGCTGGTGCTCGCGCGCGGCGGCGCGCGCGTCGCGCTCGTCGACAAGGCGCCGTTCCCGCGCGACAAGGCGTGCGGTGACCTCGTCGGGCCGCGGGGGGTGCAGCTGCTGCGGGAGGTCGGGATCGACACGACCGGTGCACGGCAGGCGGGTGACATGGTCGTCGCGGGGCCGACCGGGCGTTCGGTGCGGCTGCCGTGCTTCCCCGGCACGAGCTATCCCGGCCACGCGATCGTGTCGCCGCGCACCGAGCTCGACGCGCGGCTCCACGACGCCGCGGTGTCGGCCGGCGCCCGTCCGTACGTCGCGCGAGCGGAGCGCCCCGTCTGTGCGGACGGGCTGGCGGGGTTCGAGCTGTCGAGCGGCGACGTCGTGACGGGCGACGTCGTGCTGGGTGCGGACGGCGCGACGAGTCGCGTCGCGGCGGCTGCCGGACTGGTCGACGACCGGCGTGTGCTCTGGGGGTTCGCGCTGCGCGCCTACGTCGACGCCGAGATCACCGCGCCGCGCATCCACCTGTGGGAACCGGAGCCGTGGCGCGCACTCCCCGGCTACGGGTGGGCGTTCCCGGGCGACGTCGAGGGTCGCGCCAATGTCGGGCTCGGGATCGGCGTGCTCGCCGACCGCGCCGCCGCGGCCCCGGTCACGCGCGACTTCGACGCGTTCCTCGCACATCTCGATCGCACGGGCATCGTCGACCACGCACGGGCGCGCGTCGCGCGCCGCCTCGGAGGTTGGCTCAAGCTGGGGATGGTCGGCACCGTGCCGGCGCGTGGTCGGGTCCTGCTCGTCGGCGATGCCGCGGGCCTCGTCAACCCGCTTCAGGGCGAGGGGATCTCACAGGCGATGGCGAGTGGGCGCGCGGCCGCCGAGCTCGTGCTCCAAGGGCCCGGGGTCGCGGCAGCCCGCTATCGCCGGTTCCTCGCCGCGACGTTCCTGCCGTATCAGTCCGTCGCGGCGCCGTTCCATGCCGCGCTGCTGCCGCACCCGCGCGCCGTCGCGGCGACGGGACGTCTCCTCACCGCACCGGGGATCGGTCGCGCCATCGCCGGCGGATGGTCGGTCTTCTGGAACGACCTGCTCGACGGCGCGCGACCGGGGCCGGCGCGCACTGTCGC